>JAQVPY010000023.1 GCA_028701815.1 Bacteroidales bacterium
AACAATCTCGACGACAAACAAAAGAAGATTGCAGATAAATTCGACAAGCTAAAAGAGAATTTCGACAAGTTAAATGATTTAAATCAGTCGCTCAAAGACAAGCAGGATATTGATTTCAACGACATGTTGCAAGAAGATATATCGAAAGATCTTGAGTCGGCAAAAGATAATTTAAACAAGAAGGACAAAAAAGGTGCCGAAAAAGACCAGAAATCCGGTGCAGAGAATATGGATAAACTTTCAGAGTCTTTACAGATGCAGATTGATCTGAATTTCGGTGAGCAGCAGGAAGAGGATATTGAAAACATTCGTCGGTTATTGGAGAATGTTATACAGTTATCATTTAAAGAAGAAATGATTTCCAACAAGGTTAAAACCGTAAAAATAGCTGACCCTCAGTATGTTAATCTGATTTTGGAGCAAAATGAAGCCAATGGACAGATAAAGTTGGTAGAAGATTCTCTTGCCGCAATAGCTTCGAGGAACTTTTCGGTAAGTATGATAATATTTGATGAGTTAAAAAATCTCAAGTCGTATTCTTCAGAGTCAACGAAAAATTTAAGCGACAGAAATATAAATAATGCAGCAATCAATTTACAGCGGACCATGCAGTCGTTAAATCAGCTTGCCTTATTATTATCCGAGAGTATAGACAAGATGGAAGAAGAGGATTCCGGTATGTGTTCTTCATCGTGTCCCAACGGGAAGAAAAAGAAGGCTGGGAAAAGTGGTAAGCCGAGTCTATCTACGATAAAGCAGTTACAGCAGCAGTTGAATGACCAGATGAAGCAGATGCAAAAGGATATGAAGGAAGGCAGTTCTTCTATGCCGTTTGGTAAAAAGCCGAGCGAATCTTTTGCAAGGTTGGCTGCCGAACAGGAAGCGATCAGGCATGCGCTGGAAGAGATGCAAAAAGATTTAAGGAGCGAGGGGGGAGCTTTAGACGGCTCACTTCAGGAAGCAATAAAAGGGATGGAGATGACAGAGACCGATCTTATCAACAAACGATTAAGTGAAGCTATGATTAAGAGGCAAAACGAGATTATGACAAGGCTTTTAAACTCGGAAAAGGCTGAACGAGAGAGAGGTAAAGACGAGAAACGGGAATCGAAGACGGCAAAACAGTTTAGCAAGCCTTCGCCGGAAGAATTCTTTAATAAAGATAAAACTGCAGAGGGTTTTGACAACGTTCTGAAGACTATTCCTCCCGACATGAACGAGTACTACAGAAAAAAAGTTGAACAATATAGATATGATTTAGAAAATGATTAATTTTTGTGTTTTAAATATAAAGAGGAAGCCTTCGGATATTAAAGAAATTCGTTCTATTCTTTCAAAAGTTGTTAAAGATGAAAAAAAGAATCTGATAGAGATTAACATCATACTTACCGACGACGAGTCTCTGTTGAGAATCAACAAGGAGTTTTTAAATCACGACAATTATACAGATACTATTACATTTCCATACAATGAAAAGCCGAAAGACGTCTGGGGCGACATATATATAAGTATCGACAGGATTAAAGACAATGCGAAGACCTACAAGGTTAAGATGAGGAAAGAATTAATAAATATTATGATACATGGTGTTTTGCATTTATGCGGATATGAAGACAAGCATGCAGAAGAAGAAAAGGATATCATGTTTGAAAAGCAAGCGAAATATTTAAAGAAGTACTATAATTCGTTCCACGTGGAACAAACATCGAAAAAGTAGCAAGAGTAATGAATAACACGTACGACATAATAGTTGTTGGTGGAGGACATGCGGGTTGTGAAGCCGCATGTGCTGCAGCGAATTTAGGAGCGAAGACCTTATTAATTTCCATGTCAATGGATTCGGTAGCACAGATGTCGTGCAATCCGGCCATAGGAGGAGTAGCAAAAGGTCAGATTGTCAGGGAAATAGATGCTTTAGGCGGCTATACCGGCATTGTTGCCGACAGGTCTATGATACAATTTCGCATGTTAAATTGTTCCAAGGGTCCCGCCATGTGGAGTCCTCGTTCTCAAAACGACAGGATGTTATTTTCTGCCACATGGCTATCGGTGATAGAAAACACAAAAAACCTGGATTTTATATCAGATAATGTAATAGAGTTAATTATTAAGGACGGTTCTGTTCGGGGTGTAAAAACAGAAATCGGAAAATCGATTTATTCAAAGGCAGTAATTTTAGCCTGCGGAACCTTTCTTAACGGTAAAATTTTCATTGGTGAAGTCTCTTTCGCCGGAGGCAGAATTGGCGAAAAAAATTCAAAAGGGATAAGCGAGCAGTTATTGTCCTTAGGTTTTGAAGTTAGCAGATTAAAAACCGGCACTCCGGTACGAATAGACGGGCGAAGTATCAATTATTCATTATTAACCGAGCAACCGGGCGATGAACATCCAGGGAAATTCAGCTACACTGACACGCCCACGTTGAGACAGCAAAAAAGTTGTTACATGGCTTATACTTCAGAGGAAGTGCACGACATATTGAGAAAAGGCTTCGATAAATCCCCAATGTTTCAAGGACGGATAAAAGGAATCGGTCCGCGATATTGTCCCTCAATAGAAGACAAATTAAATCGCTTTGCCGGGAAGAACAGACATCAATTATTTGTAGAACCGGAGGGTTGGAATACTGTTGAAGTATATTTAAACGGGTTTTCTTCATCTCTTCCTGAAGAAATTCAATATGAGGCTATACACAAAATTGTCGGCTTTGAAAATGCTAAATTTATCAAACCCGGATACGCAATAGAATACGACTACTTCTCCCCCATTCAGATCCAAAGGACTTTAGAATCTAAGTTGCTCTCTAATTTATATATCGCCGGCCAACTCAACGGCACTACCGGTTATGAAGAAGCAGCAGCGCAAGGTATTATCGCCGGAATAAACGCTTATCAAAAGATATACGACAAAGAAGCATTTACATTATCAAGAAGCGAAGCATATATCGGAGTATTAATAGACGACCTGATAACAAAAGGTGTTGACGAACCTTACAGGATGTTTACTTCAAGAGCAGAACACAGAATTTTATTACGACAGGATAATGCAGACGAACGACTTACCGGGAAGTCATATTCGATAGGATTAGCTAAAGAAAACCGATATATTCGGTTGATGAAAAAATTGGAAAATACTCAAAAAACCATAAATTTCCTCGAAAGCCAACCAATCAAGGCTAACGATATTAACGGCTTTTTGGGAGAGATAGAAACAGGTCTGCTGACGGAAACCACAAAATTGTCGAGACTGGTTAACCGTCCTAATATTGCAATCCGCGATTTAGCAAAATATTCTACCGCCCTGGAAACTTTTATAAACAACGATTGCTTAAAAGCGGAAAACATACAAATTGTCGACGAAGAAGCCCTGGAAGAAGCGGAAATAATAATTAAATACCAGGGATATATTTCAAAGGAAACTACCCTCGCATCAAAACTGGCCACTTTTGATGATATCCCACTAAAAAAGGATCTCGACTACTTCTCTATGACCAACCTTTCATACGAGGCAAGAGAAAAACTGAATAAAATTAAACCGACTTCCGTCGGCCAGGCGTCGAGAATTTCCGGAGTTTCTCCGGCTGATATAGCTGCTCTGATGATTTTGCTCGGAATATAGTGTTCCACGTGGAACATTTTATATATTATATTGATTAACAAATAATTACATGAAAGAAATGAATGTAATCGCCGCTATCTTGTCAATAATATATTATCTGATAATTATCTTTATTATCATAAGAATTTTATTGGAAAATAGAAAGCCTATTTACTCCGCCGCCCTGATAGGCCTCATGATTGTATTGCCTGTAGTCGGTCTGATTATTTTCTTTTTTGTGGCTTATAAAATGAATAAGTCATCTTTTGTATCTAAAAAATGGCATAGCGAAAGAAAAGATATACAGGCATGGAAAGAATCTACCTATACAAATATAGAAAAACATCAGAAAAGAGGAAAAACACCGTTTAAAGAATGGAACAAAATAATAAATATGCTCTTCCTGTATGAAAAATCTACCCCTACCTATTACAACGACGTGGAAGTGCTTATTAACGGCGAAGAATTCTTCCCTCGCTTAATAGAAGACCTCTCAAATGCTATAAAACAAATTCATATCGAATTCTATGTGTTTGAAAACGATAAAATTGGTAACGAAATACTCAAAGTACTCTTCAGAAAAGCTGAAGAAGGCGTGAAAATCCGCTTTATTATCGATAGCTTCGGCTCTCGTTCAATGAATAAAAAAATGTTTAAATTGCTTAGAGATAATAATATCGAGGTTTTCTCTTTCCTCCCTCTCTTTACCCCTAAACTGTTCCGCTTTATGAATATAAGAGACCATAGAAAGCTCGTTACTATCGACGGAAATATCGCCTATACCGGCGGAATTAACGTGGCTGACAGATATATTAATAACAAAAATTACCCGACAAAAAAAGAAAAAAGATTCTGGCGCGATACTCAAATTCGCGTCTGCGGCGAAGCTGTTAAATCATTCCAATTACAATTCTTTAATATTTGGAAATTTGTCAGTAAACAACAAAACGATTTCTTCGAAGAAATTGTTTACAGTACTTATAAAACGGAAAATGAATGTATTACCCAACTGATGGACTCTGGCCCTGACTCCGAATTTAAATCTATTCTTAATACCCTGTTTCTCGCTTTTACTAACGCCGAAAAAGAAATTCTGATTCAAACCCCGTATTTCTGCCCGCCGGATGAACTTTATACCGCTATTCAAAATGCTGCCCTTAGCGGCGTTACCGTAAAAATAATCATTCCTGAAATATCAGATAATAAAATTGTTACCGATGCCGCAAGATCTTATGTGGAAGGTCTCCTCTCCGCCAACGTGCAATTTTTTATGTATACAAAAGGCTTTATCCACTCTAAAATTATGATTGTCGACGACTCCCTGTCTACCGTTGGTAGCACTAACCTCGACTATAGATCCTTCTCCTCTAACTACGAAATGAACGCCGTATTCTATAATAAAGAAATAAACCAACAACTCAAATCCGTTTTTAATAACGACCTAAAAGAGTGTACACAAATAGACTTAAATACTTGGAAACATAGACCTTTTTTTAAAGTCCTCGAAGAATCTGTCGCTCGCCTTTTCGCCCCCCTTATCTAAATAACTATGAATATAAAAAGTAAAAAAATATTATTTCTGATAGCCTGGCTCTCTTGCCTCTGCTCTATAATAGGTGTCGTATCCTATAATAAAATACATAATACTTACCAAAATACCGCTATTCGCCTGCAGAAAAAAATTTGTGATTTCGACGCCCTCTCTTCTGAAAAATTCGACAAATTCGTAAATGAAAATGTCGAAGAATCTGACTATTTTTCTTTCTTCGACTTTAATAACAGCAACTTCTATACTACCCTTATCTATCGCGACTCCTCCCTGCTCTTCTGGTCGAATAATAAAAGCAGCCAACCCTGGTTCTTCTCTAACAACGTTAAAGATAAAATCTCTGAAACTAATAACTCTGTCGTATATAATAAGTCATTCTCTCACGACGATATTATCATAATCTTTCAGTTACCAATAATTTGTAGATATAACATTGAAAATCAGTACGTAAAAAATACGTTCAATAAATATCTCGACGTCTCCGACAAATATAATGTTAATACCGACTCCTATGACAATATCGTAATCCGCGACTCCGATGATAACCCCCTGTTCTCCCTCGTATACGATACCTCAACTTACTACTACGACGTCTCAAACCCGCCCAGCTACATCCTGCTGCTGTTTGCCATCCTTTCCCTGTCTCTTGTTCTCTTCTATTCCAACCTGTCTAAAAAAAGCCAATACCCCGCTGCTAAATACCTCCTGGCTCTGGGTCTGTTTGTGGCCTTGAGACTGTTTTTTTACCAACTAACTAAAACTCAAATATTTAATACGGATTTATATAATTATAAGATTTTCGACTTCTCCTTTCTTATAAATACTGGTGGCGACTTGTTCTGCTCCGCCGCTTTCTTGCTCCTCTTTACATTATATACTTATAACTTCCTTAAAATTAATAATATATATATTAAAAAATCTTCTGTCACTGCTAAAATATTTGCCGTCTTATTAATCTTTATAATCACCTTCTGCTTCACTTTTGCTATATACTCGCTAATATGTAATTGCGAAAACGATATTCTGCTACTTAAATTGTCTAATGTAAATACTTCTTCGGTTTTTTTATTCGCTTCTTTCCTGCTCCTGCTCTCCTCGTGTATTCTGCTAATCGCAATTATATTCTTTATTTGCTTCTCCGGTAAATTACTGCTCTCTTCCCTGTGGAAAATCATTCTCGCTGTTACAGCTGCTTCTATAGTTATGACTTATCTTTATACAAAAACCGACACTGAAAAAGATTATGCTTTTACTGAAAACCTTTATAAACACAACTTTTTCCGTAGAAATGAAACACTGGAAAATAACCTGTCCGACCTTTTTAATAAATTGTCTGCCGATTCTTCTATTGTTAATAATATCTCTAAAGATAATCTCCTGCCTAATAAACAACTCGTTCTTATTAATAACTTCTTAGAAGATTATAATAAATGTAAATCTCTGAATAATACATCTTTGAATTATATTATCGCGGATTCTTCTACTACCATCCTAATTGATGGAGATTCTTCTGTTTATAACTGCAACAAATACTTTTCTTCCTTTATTAAAGACAATGGCATTCCTACCGATGTGGAAAATCTGTGGTTCATTAATGATATCTACTCTATCCCATACTACATCTACTCTCTTTCAACTGAAAATTATAACGTTTGGTTCGATATAATACCTGATTTTAATATCGAAGAAATCGGATATCCTGAACTTCTTTCTTCCGACAAAAATAGAAATTCTGCAATGAATCTTTCGGAAAATTCTTTCGGTATATATGATAATCAGGAACTTGTAAGAGCGATAGGATACTATTCTTTTCCTTATTATTTAGACAGCTCTTTTATTAATATTGAAAATACTCATAATTATATTATTATCAATAAATATAAACATTACGTCTTTAAAGATGAACAAACCGGTACACGATTTATAATTTGTAAACCTTATAATTTTTTTAATTCTACCTTCTCTTCATTTGCTTTCTTCTTCGTGGCTTTGCTTCTGATATATTATGTGTTCTCCTTTATTTCTACTAATAACCTCCATAAACATACTACCACAAGCTTAAGAACTTCCATTCAAAACTCATCTATTGCTTTCTTTCTCGCTATCACTTTGATTATCGGTGTCTTTTCTATCATTCTTATCATATCTCTGAATAATAGAAAAAATGAAAAAGCAATAGAAGAAAAAACTCATTCCGTTTGTAATGATATAACAGATAATATTAACCTGTTCGCTTCCGGCGCCGATATAGATTTCGAGAATATCTTAAAAAGACTCTCCTCTATACATTTTACAGATATCAACGTCTATGAAGAAGATGGCTACCTGGCAGGAACTTCAAATAGCGAAATGTTTCTTAATAACCTTACTTCTAATTTAATAAATGCAACCGCTTTTGAAAATCTTAAGATTATTAATAGATATATAGGTACTGAAAGTATCGGCTCCTATAAATACCTCTCTTCTTATATAGTGTTTTCTCATCACGACGGTAGTATTTACTATTTAAATATTCCTTATTTTACTCGCCAAAGTACCCTTAAAAAGGAAATATCCGATTATATAGTTATTTTTATTAATCTATATATAATAGTAATTGTTATATCTTTGATAATGACTTACTTCCTATCTAAAATAGTTACAAGACCTCTCGAAATGCTGAAAGAAAAATTATCCCTTCTGTCGCTTGGTAATAAAAATGAAAAAATAGAATATTTTCAAGATGATGAAATAGGAAATCTTGTGGAAGTGTATAATAATAAAGTTGACGAACTGATGATAAGTGCACAACTGCTCGCTAAATCGGAAAGAGAAAACGCTTGGAGAGAAATGGCCCGTCAAGTGGCTCATGAAATCAAAAATCCTCTTACCCCTATGATGTTATCTTCCCAATATCTTTATAAATTGTGGAAAGAAAATGATCCTGATTTCGACTCTCATATAAAAAATTATATCGCAATGATGACAACTCAAATCGATACTTTGTCGGATATTGCCACTTCTTTCAGTAATTTTGCTAAAATGCCCGTTGCTAATAACTCTAATATAAACCTGATAGATGTAATTAAAACATCTATAGATTTCTATAACCAACAAGAACAAATTGTGTCTTTTTATTCGGATGCCGATATCATTACTGTTTTTGCCGATAAATCTCTCCTTTCCAGAGTTTTTAATAACCTTATTAAAAATTCTATTCAGGCTTTTTCAATACTGAATGATGATAAAAAGCAACTTAAAATAAATATTAACTGTAAATTAAACTCTGATAATACCGTTATTATTGATATTATTGACAATGGACCCGGTATTAGCAATGAAGTTAAAAATAAAATTTTTCTTCCTAATTTTACAACTAAATCAAGTGGGATGGGCCTCGGCCTCGCTATTGTTAAAAATATTATAGATAATATGGAAGGAACTATTGAAAATATTGAGTGCCTTTCCGGTGCAATGTTTAGAATCGTTTTACCAATAGTTAAATAAATAATATGGACGATAACTATTATATGAATGTTGCCTTGAACGAAGCTCGCTTCGCTTATGAAGAAGGCGAAATACCCGTTGGCGCAATTATTGTGTGCAATAATCAAATAATTGCCAAATCACACAATCAAACGGAGAAGTTGACAGATTGTACCGCTCATGCCGAAATCTTATGTCTGACGGCCGCATTTGAGTTTTTAGGCGCAAAATATCTGCCTGATGCAACTATGTATGTTACTTTGGAACCTTGCGTTATGTGTGCCGGCGCACTTTATTGGGCTCAAATTGGAAAACTTGTATATGCAGCTGATGATTTAAAAAGAGGTTATTCTCTCTTAAAAGAAAATATTCTCCATCCTGCTACTGAAGTTGAAAAAGGTCTACTTAAGGAAGAAAGTGAAAATTTAATAAGACTTTTCTTTGAAAAACTAAGATAATTATATGTTAATCAATACTCTTTAATTTTACATTGTCGTATTTAATCTCTTTTCCTGCAGAATAAAGAACAGTTAAATATATCTCCCCATCTTCTGAAAAATATATCCACTCTCCGTCTTCTTGCCCGTTAACATATTGACTTATAATTTTAATTTTTCCTGACTCATAATATTTATACTGCTTACCATCAGGATTGTCAGAGATATAATTGTCTTTTTTAAGTATGATATTTTCAGCATTTTTTGTGATCCATTCTCCTTCTTTTTTCCCTGCTGTATAATTTCCTTTCTCTATGATGTTGTTAACAGAAAATGACCATAATCCGTCTTCTAATCCATCTATATAATTTCCCTGTAAAATAACATTTCCATCCTCGGAATATTCCATACAGATACCGTTTTCTTTCCCCTTATCAAAATTTTCCTCTCTTAACATTTCACCGGTGGGGTAGTACCAAAACCAAGTTCCTGTATATAACCCGTCGTCATCATAAGAACCCTCCTGCTCAATTTTTCCGTTTTTATGATAATAAGTCCATTTCCCAACCTTTTTATCAAGACTGTAGTTTCCTTCTGCTCTCATAACTCCGTCTGTATAATATTCTTTCCAATGTCCATGCTTATTAAGCTGTTCATCTATTATCCCTTCTCCTGTAATTTTCCCTTTTTCAAAAATAAAAGATGTTGTTATATTACCCAAAGAATCATACTCTCTTCTTACTCCTTCAGAAATATTATTACGATAACAGGCTTCTATCTTAACCTGCCCGTTTTTGTAATAATCCTTTCTGACTTCTACTATATTGGTCTCTGGTGAATAATCAACCCTTTCTCCGTTTTCATATTTATAAACATCAGTCAGATTTCCATTTATATCATAATATTTACAATAACCTGTTAGTTTATCATTTACATAAAATTCCTCTTTTTCTATATTATCATTGGAATAAAATTGTATCCATTTTCCCTGTTTTAAATTATTGTTGTCTATTCTGTTAACCAACTCATTATCTATAATATAACCGTTTTTATATCTGACTAACCTATAAATTCTGCCCGTAGTATCAAACTCTTTCTTCCAGCCATCTTCTAATCCGTTTTTATAATTAATTGAACTTAAAATATGTCCTTCATAATCAAACTCATAAGTAATTCCTTCCTTAACATCGTTTTTTAAAAGTTCTGAAATTATAAAATCATAATTATAAGTTATTCTTTCACCGTTTTTCTTTCCCTGCAGATATTCTATTGAAAGATTTAGTTTTCCGTCTTCACTATAAAATTTCCATAATCCGTCAAGTAAAAAATTTATTCTGTTTCCCTCAGATCTAATATTTCCGTTTTCATAATATGATTTCCAATAACCGTCTGGATTATTGTCGACTAAATATCCTTCACTTGACTTATTGCCATTTTCAAAGAAAAAGATTTTATAATTTTCTCCTTCTTCATTCTGTGCTATTGCAGATAAAGAAATACAAACCGTAAAGAAAAAAAATATTAGTCTTTTCATCAAATATCAATTTTTGCAAAGTTATCTTTATTTTAATGATACAAAAATATTAAGCAAGCAAAATAATCAACAGCGTTATAATTCAATTACAATAATTATAATTATTTTTTTTATAAAAAAAGTCATCTTCATAATATAGTTGTTGAAAGTGTTTAAATCTTTTTATAAACAAAAAAGTTATTTTTAAATTGTTTATTTTTTTTATGGATAAATTTTTATATATCAGACAAAAAAGAAATTATTAACAAAATTAACAATTAAGAACATTCGGCTGTCAACATGTTAATAGAATTATTAATTATTGTTAAAAATTATTAAAAAAAAAACTTATTCACAAAATCATAAAAATTTTAAACAGAAATTAACAGGTTGTTAGGTAAGTTATTCTATAGTAACTTAAACAATTTGTTGAAAAAAATTCTTGTTATCAAATGGTTTTGTTTTATTAAATAATTTGATATACTTTTGTAAAAAATATTTACGATATGAATAACGAAATAGGCATGGGTTGCGATCATGCAGGATTTGAACTTAAAGAATATTTAAAGACATATTTAAATAAAGAAGGTTATAAAGTAATTGATTTTGGCACAAACAGTACTGCTTCTGTAGATTATCCTGATTTTATTCATCCTTTAGCTTCTAAAATCAATAATGGAGAAATTTTAAGAGGAGTTATCATCTGTGGATCCGGCAACGGGGTAGCGATGACAGCAAATAAATACCCTAATGTCAGAGCAGCAATCTGCTGGAATGAAGAACTTTCCGCTTTGGCGCGACAGCATAATGATGCAAACGTTTTATCTCTGCCGGCAAGATTTATTAGTAAGGAAGAAGCTCTTAAAATATTGAAGATATTTTTATCTACTGATTTTGAAGGAGGAAGGCATCTTAGAAGAGTTGAAAAAATAAATAATTTGCTTTAATAGAAAATGGAAAATTATTCGTTTGTAGATATTTTAGTGAACAATTTCTGCTCTTTTGAAAGAGGACAAATTGTAAAGAATAATTCCGAACGGTGGAAGAAAAGATTTGATTCTTCCGTGAAGCAATTTTCTGATGTTTCTTATGTAAAGAAAAAAATTGAATATAGTAGAAACAAATGTTTATATAATATTGAAAATCAAATTTTTAATTTTGAAAAGAAGTTTATTGACAACACAAACAGAAAAATGTTTTTTGCTCAAACGGATAAAGACGTTTATGATATTATAAGTAGAATAATCAAGGAAGAGAATATCTCAAACGTAGTTTTTTCAAAAAGCAATTTATTGGATGAGATATCTTTAAATTCTTATTTAAAGAAGAAACAGTTAAACGTAACAAAAACGAATATAGGAGATTTTATTTTAGAGTTAGAACACGGAAAACCCTCGCATATAGTTACTTCTACATATCATAAAAATCTTGAAGAAATATCTTCTTTATATAATAAGGAATTTGGAACAGATGAGAATATTACAGCACAGGATGTTATAGATATTGCTTCTAAAAAGATAAAAGAAAATATTAAAGGAGCTGACGCATTGGTTTCCGGGGCTAATTTTCTGGTCTCTGAGACAGGTTCTATAGTCTTTATTGAAGATGAAGGAGATATAAATCGGGCCATGTCAATGGTAAAGACACATATAATAATTGCCGGAATGGAAAAGATAATTTCCAATCTTAAGGAATTGAATTATCTTTTGCCTGTAGTATCTACTTTTGCTACGGGACAAAACCTTGCGTCTTATATTACTATAATCACGAAAAACCCGAAGAGAATCATAGGAGAAAACCAGAAGATATTTTTGATTTTGGTCAATAAGGGAAGAACAGATCTTCTTCAGAGTGCCGTTTCAAGGAACATCTTAAAGTGTATTAGATGTGGTGCCTGCGCTAATGTTTGTCCTATCTATAAGAATCTTGGCGGCAATGTATACAACTGTGTGTATCCGGGACCGCTGGGTTTGATTTTGGCCACAAATATAGAATCCTCAAAGGAATATAAGGATTTACCTTATGCGTGTACTTTGTGTGGTAAATGTAAAGATATTTGTCCTGCGGGTATAGATTTAACTACTCTGATTATTCAGGCAAGAAAAGATGTCATTGAAAAAGACATACATTCCTTGAATGATCAGGAGTTGATAATGTTGTTATACAAAAAAACATTAAAGAGAAAGAGGATGAATGGGTTCCATTATGGATTTAAACAGTGGCGCTTTGAAAAGGTTATCTCTAAACAGTGGGGCAACAAGAGGGTAGTGCCTAAATTTTCCAGAAAGACATTTTCCGAAAAATATATTGATTTACACAAGGGCGAAGAAAATCTTATATAAAAAAAAGACGCGAAAATTTCGCGTCTCTCTCTGAGGTGACGAGCAGATTCGAACTGCTGTAGACGGTTTTGCAGACCGTTGCCTAACCACTCGGCCACGACACCACTTATATCTTTTGCAAAGATAATACAAAAATTTCAATAACCGCTAACTCTCACCAATAAAAATTATTTAATTGATTATGAGTTGGCTGCGATTAACAGTTCGAGTACTTTAATTCCACAGTCGGTAATTTTAGAACCGGGACCGAAAATAGCGGCAGCGCCGGCATCATATAGGAACTGATAATCCTGAGGGGGAATAACGCCTCCTACAACGACCATTATATCGCTTCTGCCGAGTTTTTCGAGTTCTTTAATAACTTTTGGGACCAATGTTTTATGTCCCGCAGCAAGGCTGGAAACACCAAGAACGTGAACATCGTTTTCAACGGCTTGACGAGCGGCTTCTTCAGGAGTTTGGAATAGCGGTCCCATATCGACATCAAAACCTATATCGGCATAGCCGGTAGCAACAACTTTTGCGCCGCGGTCGTGACCGTCCTGACCCATTTTAGCGATCATAATACGAGGTTGTCGTCCAACCATCTTAGCAAATTTTTCAGCCAGAGCCTGAGCTTTTTTGAATTGTGTGTCATCCTGAGTTTCAGAGGAATAGACACCGGAGAATGAATGTATCACAGCTTTATATCTTCCATATACTTTTTCACATGCGTCAGAGATTTCTCCGAGGGAAGCGCGTTTTTGAGCAGCGTCTATACTTAAAGCCAACAAGTTACCTTCGCCGGATTTACAGCATTCGGATATTGCCTCCAAAGCTTTGCTAACCTCTTCGTTATTTCTATTAGCCCTTAATTCGGCAAGGCGGTGAAGTTGGGCTTCACGAACGGCCGTATTATCTACTTCGAGAGTTTCAATCGGGGCTTCTTTTTCGAGTTTATATTTATTCACGCCGACAATCGTGCATTTACCGGTATCGATTTTTGCCTGTTTACGTGCGGAAGCTTCTTCTATACGCATTTTAGGAATACCGGTCTCAATAGCTTTAGCCATGCCGCCGAGTTGTTCTACTTCCTGAATGAGGGACCATGCCTTATGGGCTATTTGATGGGTAAGATATTCAACATAATAGGATCCGGCCCACGGGTCAACGGAGCGGCAAATATTGGTTTCTTCCTGAATATAAATCTGTGTATTACGAGCAATACGAGCGCTGAAATCCGTAGGAAGAGCAATTGCTTCGTCAAGGGCATTTGTGTGCAGCGACTGTGTATGTCCAAGAGCAGCACCCATAGCTTCAATACATGTACGCGTAACGTTGTTGAACGGGTCTTGTTCTGTAAGGCTCCAGCCGGAGGTCTGACAGTGGGTACGTAATGCCATAGACTTAGGATTTTTCGGGGCGAAGTCGTTTACGATCTTAGCCCAAAGCATTCTTGCTGCGCGCATCTTGGCTATTTCCATAAAATGGTTCATGCCGACACCCCAGAAGAAAGACAGACGAGGAGCGAAATCATCAATAGACATTCCTGAATTAACCCCTGTCCTCAGGTATTCCAGCCCGTCGGCAAGAGTATAGGCCAATTCTATATCGGCTGTTGCTCCGGCTTCCTGCATGTGATATCCGGAAATACTGATGCTGTTGAACTTTGGCATTTTTTGAGATGTAAACTGGAAGATATCTCCAATTATTCTCATAGAAGGGGCGGGAGGATAGATATAAGTGTTTCTAACCATAAATTCCTTCAAGATGTCGTTTTGTATTGTTCCCTGCAATTGTTCAAGTTTTACGCCTTGTTCCAGGCCTGCAACGATATAAAATGCAAGCACAGGAAGAACGGCACCGTTCATAGTCATGGAAACGGACATCTTATCCAGAGGAATCTGGTCGAAGAGAATTTTCATGTCGAGAATGGAGTCTACAGCTACACCGGCTTTTCCAACGTCGCCAATAACACGAGGATGATCGGAGTCGTAGCCTCTATGTGTGGCAAGGTCAAAGGCTACCGATAAGCCCTTTTGTCCTGCTGCAAGGTTCCTGCGATAAAAAGCATTTGACTCTTCTGCTGTAGAGAAACCTGCGTATTGACGAATGGTCCACGGACGCATAACATACATGGTCGAATAGGGACCGCGTAGAAAAGGAGTAATGCCCGCAGCATATTGCAGATGCTCCATGTTGTCGAGATCCGCTTTGGAATAATCCTTTTTTATCTCGATTTGTTCATCGGTAAGCCAGGATTCTGCAGTGGCCTCACAGAGATGATTAGCCGCCGTATTATTTATATTGATGGATTTATATTTTGGTTGCATAGCTTTAAAGAATATTAATCATTTTTTGAAAAGAGGTAAGACTTTCTAATACGTTGGTTTTAACGTGTATAAAGTGTTTAATGCCGACGGCAGTAAGCTTTTCCATACAATCCTTAGGATTCCCGGCGACAACTATAATGCTGTCGTTTTTAAGTTCCTCATAAATCTGCGGAGCTATAGTTTCATATTCTTCATCGGAACTGCATACGGTCACTATTTCTGCACCGGAGTCTTTAGCTGCATTGATGCCATCTTCCAGAGAGGCAAAACCGTTAGTGTTGATGATTTCAAACCCTGCACAGCCGAAGAAATTGGAAGCAAACCCGGCGCGAGCTATCCTCATGGAAAGGCTTCCGTATGTAAAGAGAAATACTTTCGGACGGCGACCGGTTGTCTTGGAGAATAATTCGGTTTTGAGACGCATCCTTTCAAAGGCTTCGGGTCCTCTATAAGGCTGCAATGTTTTAAAATGAGCAACCTCTTCTTCACAGCAGCAACAGGAAAGAGCTTCTTCTTCCTGTGGTTTCTCCTGTTCTGTAAAATCAATATGTTCTGTAATGTTCGGGTACAGATTAACGCCAACAAAATTCTCCTTCCTCGTAGCAATTGCAAGGTCACGCTTCTGAGACGACTCAAGTATTATGTCTTGAATGATATCTTCCTTGAAACAATTAATAAACCCGCCCTTATCAATAATGGACAGAAATAAATCCCAGGCATTTTTTATGAAACAGCTTGTGAGATTTTCAATATAATATGAGCCGGCAGCGGGATCGGTGATCTTATCAAAATGAGACTCCTCCTTTAGAAGCAATTGCTGATTACGGGCCAGACGCATTGCGAAGTCGTCGTTTTGTGCAGAAGCCAAATTGAACGGGGTGACGGTAAGAGAATCAATCCCCCCAAGAATCGAAGACATGGATTCTGTGGTAGTACGGAGAAGATTAACATACGGGTCGTATAATGTCTTATTCCAGGTGGACGTCTCCGCATGCAGATACATTTTTGTAGAGGCGGCATCTTTCGGAGAATAGGCATCGACCACTTTAGCCCACAGATAACGGGCAGCACGGAATTTTGCGATTTCAAAGAAATAGTTGGAGCCGGCACTGAATTTAAATTTGAGACGCTTGCAAATATTATCTATGCTCAGACCCGTCTCCGTAAGAAAATCAAGTAAATCGGCGGCAGAAACAAGACCAAATGCGAGTTCCTCGGTTAAAGTAGACCCACAGTTTCCGAAAATAGAGGCATCAATGATACCTACCCTCATGTTTGGAGCAAAAGAACAGTTTATAAGCAGATTTTTGAGGATATCTATCCCGTAAAGACAATTCTGCTCTTTCAACATGAACGCTTTAAAAGGATTGAATTCTATATTAAAATAGATCCTTTCGGCAATGAGCTTTTCATCGGTAAAGAAATTCCTAAGGATGCTTAAAAGGTCTTCCGCATTATCTTCATTACAGATAAAGTTGACTTCCGTCATCTCGGGACAAATCATATACATGAGCTTATAGAAAGCATCTTTTGTAAAGGTCTTGATACCGGAAATGTCAAAACCAACGGAGTTAACCCCGTTTTTAATAGCTGTTAAAGCTTGTTCATTGACCGTTCCCATGTCGTCGACAATGATA
>JAQVPY010000024.1 GCA_028701815.1 Bacteroidales bacterium
TTACGGGAAGATGCAACTTGTCATTAATAGTCGGCTGTGATCTTGATGGCGAGGTATTGCTCAGTCTTGGACAATATGGCTATTACGGAGCAATAGGTACCACCATCGGAGCCGTAAGCAAGGCAAGCGTACATGAATGTATCGCTTATGTGGCGAAGTTCCCGTTATCTTTCAGCGCTCCCGGACTTATCTCGGGTGAGTTGATCAAGGATGTTAGCACCGCTAATCAGGAACGTATCAACGACAACAGGTATCTGTTTATCCGAGTTCACGTCGGAGACAGCGACAACTACTTCAACGACAGTCACACGCTGGATCTATCCACCAGTGACTATGCGTACATCGAAAATGAGAGAACAATCGACAAAGCATGTCGTGGCGTGAGAACCAACCTTTTGCCGTATCTTAACAGCCCGCTGAAAGTAGATGCCGCAGAAGGGACCTTGGCTCCTTCTACGGTAGCATTTCTGCAAACCACTGCCGGTAAGGCACTGGAAGATATGGAGAAAGCCGGCGAACTCTCAGGATACAGTTGTGAGATTGATCCGGAACAGAATGTACTATCTACGTCAACCGTAGAGATTGTAATTAAAAACGTCCCTATGGGTGTAATGAGGAAGGTCAACGTGAAAATTGGATTTACAACTAAAATTTAAAAGAAAGGATTGAATTATGAATGGAATACCTTTAATTAATGGTGAAGAATATAGCTGGGGAGACATCCAAGTACTTCTCGCAGGTCCGACGCCCATTACAGGGATAACAGGAATCGAATATAGTGATGAGCAGGAAGTAGTAGACAATTATGGTGCCGGCAGATATGCAGTTAGCCGTAGTAAGGGAAGGATATCATGTGCTGCAAAAATCACGCTATATGCATCTGAAGTAAACGCCTTAGCCAAGCAAGCTCCAAATGGACGTCTTCAAGATTTCGCTGCATTCGATATCGTTGTATCTTACATTCCGGATGGCGCTACTGCGGTCGTTCAAGACATACTTCATAACTGCCAGTTCAAAAAGAATGAGCGTTCATGGAGTGAAGGCGACACAAGTAAAACAGTTGACTTGGAGTTAGTAGTATCTCACATCGGCTGGAATCATTAACATAGAGACGGCACTTATAGTACCGTCTCTTTAAAAAAAATCTAATGAAAAAAGAAATCGAAATAATCGTTAAAGACGGCGACAATGAATATCAATGTAAAGTCAGACGTCCCGACGTCGCAACTTTGAGTCGCGTCAACAAACTCGCTAAAGCCGACGAAGTGTTGGCGGCACAAGAACTCCTTAAAGGATGTTGGATAAGCGGAGATACAGAGATACAGAATGATGCATATCTGCTCATGGCAGCAGTAGGCAAAATGGGCAGTTTACAGGAAGGAGTTACCGCTGAAATAAAAAACTCTTAGCGGCATTCATCATAAGTCAGGAAGATAAACCCGAAGATGAACTAATGAAGATGAATGCCTTAATCCGGTCGAACCTTGGAGTTAATCCGGACACACTGTCGCCGCTGGAATATGCAGAAGCATATAACGAAGCTATATGGTTAGAAGGATTCCGACTTCGCAATCAAGCGGAACTTTTGGCGGCAATGTTTGGAGGGAAAAAGAAAAAAGGTTAGGAATTACCTCCACCATTTATCGTATTTGTCCTTTCTAAAAACAACAATTAGTATAAATGAAACTAAAAACACAATAAAACCGATGAGAACCGCCAAACCCAAAATAAAACCCAAAACAGAAACAATCATAGCATTGTGTATTTATAATTGACTGCAAAGATAAAAAAAATGAGCGAACAGACGATTAATTACATAATTAATATTACCGGAAACGCGAATGATGTTGTAAGCAACCTGAACCAACACATGGGGACATTGACTCGTACGACTTCTCAGACACTTAATGTGTTTAGCGGATTTCATGGTTTGTCGGTTGCATTTCAAGGATTAACATCTGTTGTTCAAAACGTGCAGTCAGCCATAGGAGGGATCACACGAGTAGGTGCCAATGCGGAGTTGCAACTGATAAACATGAAAACGCTTTTCGGCGGCAATGCAGATGCGGCGACTGACATGTATAATCGGATATCGCAATACGGAAAAGTTACACCATACGACAAAGCGGGTTTGATAGATGCACAAAAGACAATGATGTCGTTTGGCATCAGCGGAGAGAAATCGTTTGAAACGCTAAAGCAGATTGGCGACATAGCGATGGGGGACAAACAGAAGATGCAGTCGTTGTCTCTTGCTTTCGCACAAATGTCGAGTACTGGAAAATTAACAGGGCAGGATCTTCTCCAAATGATTAATGCTGGATTCAACCCCTTAAACGAGATCAGCAAGAAGACTGGTGAGAGTGTATCGGATCTTAAAGAAGCGATGAGTAAGGGAGCTATATCGGCAGATATGGTGTCAGATGCGTTTGCAACGGCTACAAGTGAAGGAGGACTGTTTTACAAAGCTATCGACGAAGCCTCGCAAACCACAGCCGGAAAAATGGCAGCAATACAAGACACAATCGACGAAATCAAGGTGTCGATATTCAATGCTACAGGTAGTCTTGGATTATGGGCAGATGCAGCGGCACAGGTAGCCGTTCCATTGGCGCAATTAGCTCCGCTTTTTACCGGATTAGGGGTAGCTATCAGATGGTGTCGAAGCAACTGGTCCGGATTTACGAAGGCAATTAGAACAGGTGTCCTAAAAGTGGGATTGGATGTGGGAATTATGAAATATTCGATAATATCTGCCGGCGGAGCTTTTAAACTCATGAGTAAAATGGCGACTAACGCCTGTCGTGCTATTGGCGTTGCAATTATGAATATACCGATTATTGGCTGGATAGCAGCCATAATAGCAGCAATTATTTCAGTCGTTACATTATTGTGGAATAAATCTGAAGGTTTTAGACGACTCGTCATGGGCGTCTGGGAATCCATTAAAGCAGTTTTTCAAAATGTATGGATTGTTGTTAAAACAGTCTTTGATTTGATATGGAATAATATCCTTAAGCCTTATTTTAATCTATGGAAAAGTATTTTTGTCGGATTATGGGAAGCAGTCAAATGGTGCTTTAACGGCATCTTAGTCGCCGCACAATGGTTATGGGATGGTATTGTAACCGTTATCTCTTCTATAGGTGAGTTTTTTTCAAAAACAATGCATTGGATTATTGATAAACTCGGCACCTTAGGTGTATGGATTAAAGACAAATTGGTAGATCCTATACGGGATGCATTTGCCAATATGTGGAATTTCATTAAGGGTATATTTGATAAGATAATATCTGGACTTGGCAAATTGGTTGCGCCGATAAAAGAGCTATGGAATAAAATTTTTCCTAAAGATAAATTTAGCGACATTGGTAGTGCATACGCTCAAGGTGCAGCTAAAGGGTCCGAATCATGGCGCAAAAGCCAAAACGGCTCCGTCGAAGATATTAATGTAATAGGAGACAATAGTTCCGTTGCTGATAGTAGTCCTGAGATAACGGCTAATACGTCTTTAAGTGCCGGCAATCTTGGCGGCTCTGCCGGTACAAGTGCCGGTAAGGCGCAACAAATCACAATTAATCTCGGTAATATGGTAGGTACTATGAACTTTAACGGTGGCGTTCGCGAGAATGCGCGCGATATAGAATCTATCCTTACCGAACAATTGGCGAGGATATTAGGAATGGCAGAAACGGCAGTTTAAAAGATATGAAAACATCAATAAAATTAATCGATACCTTTTCAGGTTTACGTGCGATAACACTATCAGACGATCAAACCGGTAAGACAGAAGATTCGGCATTGCAACCGGCAGATGCTGAGAACTCTCCATACCCACTTGTCTCTGGCAAAGACTTATACGGCAAAGACTTAGTGGTGGGTATAACACTTAAAGGCGTTAACGATACGATATATATACCTGAAGCAATTATCAATGTCAGCCGAGAACGTAATATTGTCGCTACACCCGTTCTTAATGGTAAGGGAACGGTTAAAGAAATGTTTACCGATGGTGATTTGAGTTTGACAATTACAGTAGCTGTCATCTCGACATCTGAAGAAGGAGAATACCAAGACCGCGCTACGCGAAGTTATGATAATTATCCTTACAAAGGAGTTGAACGGTTGCGTAGGCTGCTTGATGAGCCAAACAGGCTCAATATTGCGAGCGAATTTCTTGAACAATTTGACCTTGATACCGGCGATTTTGGAATCATAGTCAAGTCTTATTCCGTCGCACAAGAAACACATACAAACCGTCAGGTTTTCAGTATCAGCGCACTCAGCGACTACGACTATGATCTATTAATTGAAAAATAATAACATGTATTCATTAACTTGGGAAATAACAATAGGCGACTATAGAGTTCAGACGGTTAAAGCTGTAAAGATAACCACTTCGGTTTTAAACTTGTCTGATATTGGAACGATCGAAATGCCGGGACAATATCTGAACTCGTGGAAAAAGATTGAAGATAAGGTCAGTGTAGGAGATCCCGTAGAAATTAAAATTGGTTATGACAACGATAACCAAAAAGAGTTTAACGGCTATTTAAAACGCATTTCAAGAGATAATAATTCGCTGATTTTGGAGTGTGAAGATGCGTTGTATCTGCTGAATAAAACCATTTCAGATAAAGAATATAAAGCCGTAAGCCTTAAAACGCTGTTAGATGATGTGCTTAAGCAGGTGGACCCGAATTTCACGGTTGACAGTCAATACGACTACACGATGGACAAGATGGTCGTGTTCCACCAGACGGCCTTAGACGTGTTAAAAAAAGTACACGAAGAAACTAAAGCAAACATCTGGTTCGAGGACAAGACGCTGTTTATTCGTGAGGTATATTACGATAATGCGGAAGACAAAGGTGTAATATTCGAGACACGGATAAATGTCCAATCTAACGAACTAAAATGGATTGACAAGGCTGATAAGAAAGTTGAAATCGAAGTGGTGTTTAATAAACCAGATGGTGTTCCAATAAAAAGGACATACGGCAATAGCGGAGGCGAAAAGATAACAAGATATGTCAACGGAAGCAATGATAAAGACATGCAGCGAGCCGCAGAGAGCGAATATGATTTATGGAACTATAGTGGTTTTGAAGGCAATTTTACCGGGTGGCTGATTCCGGTAGTAAGAGCGGGAGGAAGTGTTCGCCTGCGCGATGTGGAAAAACCCGAAGGGAAATACTACGTTACAGGCGTGGAGATAGAGTTCGGGCAGAGTGGAGGAAAAAGAAAGATAACACTTGGGAGGAAGCTGGTTTAAAATCCTGCTTGGTTGCGGTCTGTTGTGAAATAGATACGACAATCTTCCCACCAATCGGGTTCTTTGACATAACGGATGGTAAATTTGGCTTTGGAACGGTCGTCAACAAACCTCCACTCACCGCACTTTTGGGGTGTGTCAGTGGTTTTAAAGATATTGTAAGTTGCTTTTTTCGGAGAATCAACAATTTTGACACAAATATCAACATGCTCCTTAGGATCTGTTTCTACAAATACATTGCCGTACAATTCAAATGGTCCCTTTGTTTCATTGCCATAAAAAGTTGTTGCATAGCATCCGTTAATTTCGGTCTCTTGAGCCGAGAGGTAAAGTGCTGATAAAGATATAAACAGAATAATGATAAACTTTTTCATATCATATGATTTTGACAAAAGTAAAGAAAAAAAATAAAATATGAATAATTTGAGCGAAATAAAAAAGAGTATCAAAAAGATAGTGGCGGACAATGGCTTCGCAAACTCCTTCACAGCAAAAGTCGAGAGCGTGGATGGAGAGATATGCTCTGTCAGTATTGATGGCTTTACGCTCAATGATGTTCGTCTGCGAGCTGTCATAAACGACGAGACCAGCAAAATACTCATTACACCGACAATCGGAAGTTACGTACTTGTTACAGACTTAATCAGAGGAAATTTAACGTCCTTAGCTGTAATCGCATATTCTGAAATCGATAAAATCGACATAGACGCCGATAATACAATCATCATAAACGGCGGCGAGAATAACGGATTAGTCAAGGTTGAGCCGTTGACTAAAAAGCTCATCGCTTTGGAGAAAGACTTGAATGCTCTTAAACAGATATTCGCTGCGACTTGGGTCCCGGTAGTGTATGACGGCGGTGCATCACTTAAAGCCGCAGCTGCAACTTGGGCAGGACAAATGTTTCAGCCGGTGACTCAGCAATCAGACATAGAAAACGATAAAGTTAAACATTAATATAATAGCATTAAAACGATATTGAAATGGCATTTAATGACAACAAACTTAAAAAAGATCTCAAGAATTTGAGTGGCATAGATCCTACATCAGATGACATCATCGAAGAGATGGCAACAATTATCAGCACCGCCATAAAGGATTATATCGGCGCAATAGTTGTAGGAACTGGCATAGAAGTTCAGATCACAATAGATGGCACTACTTATAGAGGCAGAAGCACAACGGAAGGGAGTTTAGAATGAAAGGAATACTGTTAGATGATAACGGCGATATTGATTTCACAGGAAGTGATTTCGCAATCGGTGATGACCGGCTGCAATCGGCTCAGATAATACTGAAAGCAATGCCGGGCGAAATTAAGGAATCTCCGACACTTGGTGTCGGAATAGTTAAAGAGCTAAAGGCTCCGGAAGATCCTTTCCTGCGCCAAAGGATCAAAAAGAATATGGCACTTGGTAATATAGGAGTAACAAGTGTCAACATCAATACCACAGATAACAACATAGAGATAATACTTAGAGATGAAGACAATTAGCGAAATTAAATCGGAAATGACAGATGCCATACTCGCGGACGATACATTGGTATCTGCAATGGGACTTGATACGAGTCGAACCTGGAGTGCGCAGACCTCAGTTGTCAGCATACTTAATATCTTATTGTACATTATCGCTGTCACGTGGTATGCTTTACAATGGCTTCAGGAAGAATTCAAATCAGATGTAGAGTCAATCATTGATGCTGCATTGCCAGGTACGATATCATGGTACTGGAATAGAGCGATGGAATTTCAGAAAGGTGACGCCATTAATGAATACGGCAACTATGAAACTATAGATGAAGATAAGCAGGTGATTAAGTTTTGTTCTGTTGTAGAGGTCGCTGGCGGTGTCATGCTGAAGGTTAACAAAGCAGATCACGCTATTCTAAGCGATGACAACGACAATGAGCTAACTGCATTCGTCACATATATGAACCGGATTAAATTTGCCGGGACAAATATATACGTCTATAGTTATCAGCCGGACACTCTCGATCTTTCCTTAACAATCAGTCGTGATGCCTTAGTAATGTCAACCGATGGCACGCTTATCGCCGGAGATTCAACCAATGTCATTGCTGCTACAATTTCTGAATATCTTAATGATATAAAATATGGCGGCGAGTTCAATAAGACTAAGCTAATTGATGCCGTACAAGCCGTCAGCGGAGTAGATGATGTGATTATCACCTCAGCGACATTCACCGCGTATGACGCCAGTAGTACAACCACGGTACTTACACAGCAGAACTACACAGCTATATCCGGACATATAGAATTAGGCACCTTAACATTGACATTCGATGAGTAGATATTCTTACATTATTTCTAAATTATCAACGCAATTATTGACATCATCTTTGCGCCAGACAAAGATGAGACAATTACTCGCATGCGTGTTGGCGCCATTAAGTCGCTTATATGCAGAATTTGGAACATACAGAACTCATAAGTTATACCGCATCGCACACAACGGCCAAGTTGTTCTACTCGAAAAAGCCATCAACGAATATTATTTTGCAATATATGATATGGAAGATCCAACTATATACATAGAAGACCCAACAACTATCTCCGAAGTTCTTATCCCTTATGATGGCGAAATATCGGAATTTCAGACATTAATTACATATGATGGCAATAATCTGCTCGCAAGTATAGTGACGCTGCTGACATATAGCAGCGAAGACACTTCAATTAATTTATTTGAAGTGCATCTTCCTGTCGATTTCGGTCCGGATAATAATGCTACGCTATCAGCACCGGCGATTCTATATAATAATGCGGGAGGGTTACCATCATTAATATCGCTGTTAGAGACATATAAACTTGCCGGCAAACGCTATAATATCATTTATGACAATTAAATAAACTTCATATGAAAACAATTAATATCAGTAATGTGGGTCGAATGCCGATATGGCAGAAGGACCTAAATTTTATTCAAAATGCACCTAAAGAAATTCTTTTAGCTTTAATAGCAGAACTTGGGTTGGATGTAGATGATTTTATTATTACCGGCTGTCAGATTACGATTGCCGATGGTACCATCGCGATGACCTCCGGACTTGCTTATTACAACGGTGAGATATTGCCGGTTCAAGCTATGACAGCAACCGCATACACTGGAACGCCGCGAATTAAACTCGATAAAGTCACTAACTACAATTCGGAAGGAGCGCGCAATTTCGTGGCCAACAACAGTAG
This sequence comes from Bacteroidales bacterium, assembly GCA_028701815.1. Taxonomy (GTDB): domain Bacteria; phylum Bacteroidota; class Bacteroidia; order Bacteroidales; family BM520; genus RGIG7150. The sequence goes on from JAQVPY010000024.1 coordinate 8,484, forward strand.
TACAATCGCACGCGCTGATGTGTGGCAGGACGATTATCTGATTGGCGCAGTGATCACCTCTTCATATGCGTCGACATATCGGTTAGCTATCACTGAGGGAGCGTGGACACTCGTGGAACGGATACAAAAAAGAGTTCTACAGGAAAGTAATTGGGTAGAAGTGCAGAACACAAGTACCCACGTCGGAAGAATAAAGTACAAGCGAGTTGGTAAATTAGTCCAAGTAAAAGGCTCGGCGAGTAATGACGCTACAGGCACAGGCCTTGGTAGCATCAATATCGCCTCCGCCTTGCCAATACCGGCAAGCGGGGCAACGAGATTCCCTGCCATTGAATCAGGAACAACATCTATCATCATAACTGCAACCGGAGCCATGAATGTCATCACAACGTCTGACACTGTCGTGCTCAATCATATTATCTACATGAGTGAATTTGCCTACGACGGCAGCAATGACGGCCATTATTCCACTCTTAATAATTCCGGTAGTGATGACGACGCATAGATGCAAAAGCAGGCAGACAGTGATAGATGTCGCCATAAGTGAATGTGGATCTGTTGAGGCAGGTTTCGACATCTCAGGGATCAATGATATATCCATTACCGATGATGTCTCAGGGGTAGTAGTGAAGTTGCCGGATGTTGTAGATAAGCGAGTTGTATCTTTTTATAAACATAACACAGCACCAGCAACCGAGGTGTTATAGATGTGTGTGCTTCGTAATAATGTACATTTTGTTTTAAATTTTCGGACATTTTGATTTGCGAATTATATAATCATTACTTGCAAAGATAATAATTTTCCGCTTCTATTATGTCGTATTTTGTTATACACCCGTGTCTTATTAGCCACACACACTGTCCACTGACCACTGTCCACTATTACAGCTCGTACAATTTCACAGAGTTGAATATCGTCTTCTCCTTAGCTTCGTTGCCGTATTTATCGACGTCGACGACATTTCTCGGACTATGGGTAATACAGAGGGGGCCGTTCAGGCAGCCGCCTTCGCAAGCCATACCTTCGAAGAAGTTTTCAGTGGCCTTATCGAGTTTTAATTTGAGGAGGTTGATTTTACATTCGTCGATACCGTTCATCGCTATCGGTTTAACGCCTTCCACGCCCATCTCGGCAGCTACCTCGGCGATACCTTGGGCGATACCGCCGGATTTAGCAAATATTCTTCCGTAATAGGAGGCGTTATTTAATTCAGTATCTTCCAAGACGGTAGTATCTATGTGGCGGGCGTCGACAAAGGCCTGTAATTCTTCAAATGACATCACGCTGTCGATAGCTCCGTTTGTCTTTGCCAAAGTATATTCATTTTTCTTAGAGGCGCAGGGTCCGATAAAGATCACTTTTGCCGTCGGGTCGGAATGTTTGATCAGCATGGCGGTCTCAATCATCGGCGACACGGAATGGGAGATATATTTAACAAGTTCGGGAAAGTTCTTTTCCACGTAAGTAACGAAAGAAGGGCAGCATGACGTTGTCATAACACGTTTTTCAGCCCATTCCTTTGCCTCGTGATACAAAGTGATATCAGCACCGAGGGCAGCTTCTACCACTTGGTGAAAGCCGAGCATTTTGATAGCTGTAACCACTTGCGATACACGACCGAAGCGGCACTGGCTCACAATAGAGGGAGCAATTACGGCATATACCCTGTATTTTTTGTTGTCTTCAGATTTTTTAAGAATATCTATGATATCAAGAACGAGCGACTTGTCGGTAATAGCACCGAATGGGCATTGATATACGCATGCGCCGCAGGAGATACACTTATCATTATCTATAACGACTTTTTTATCCTCATTCATAGAAATAGCCTTCACCTTACAGCTTTGGACACAGGGACGGTGTTGAGCTATGATAGCAGTATAAGGGCAGGCCTTAGTACATTTTCCACATTCGATACATTTCTCCTTGTCGATAACGGCTTTTTTATTCACTATAGTGATAGCATCTTTGGGGCAGACCTCCTTACAGCTATGAACGATACATCCTCTACATGCCGGGGTAACGTACATTCCGTCGATAGGGCATTCATCGCAAGCGATATCAATCACTTGAACCACATTAGGATTCTTTTTATCGCCTCCCATAGCCATTTTTATTCTTTCCTGTAAAACGGCTCTTTCCTTATATATACAGCATCTAAGCTCCGATTTGGGGCCGGGGGAAATTATTTTAGGGATTTCCGTATAAGCGTCTTCCATTCCGCCCTCATATGCTCTGCGGATTATTTCTTTTAGGACTTTATATTTAATTAGCTGAACGTTAGTATCAAAAACTCTTGGTGTATTTATCATATTGTATATTTTTAATCGTAGTTGAGTATTACTTGTTTGCCCATAGCGCGAAGGTTTGCAGCCAACTTTTCCACCAGTTTCATCTTCATAGTGGTATCAATAGGCAGACCCTGATGGGCGACATTTACGCTTTGTCCCACAAAAAACTGGATATGGGTAGCCTCTTCAAACAGCACATTAGCGAGAAGAGAGGCTCCATCCTGTTTAGTAAAAGTCTTCGGGGTAAGGTCGTTAGCGGAAATATACTTTTCCGACAATTCGAGCAGTCGTCTCAAAGTAAGCACCCCTTCCGTAGTAAGGTCTACTCCGTCAATATACCCTATTGGGGGGACCTCCTTATCGGGAAAATCGAAGCTTGTTTTTAAAGGGACGTTTAAATATCTTGCGACGATTTGGGAACTTGTTCCGCCGCAGACGACCTTTTTAGAATCGCCATCCATAAAGCGGGAGACATAGAAGTTATCCTGTTCTTTACTGACGGGGGGACCCACCATAATATTTACGTCGAGGCGTTCTCTGATTTTAACTGCGGCGACAGTAGTATCATCACCCGGTTTGTCGAGATAGAGGTCGCTGCAAGCAGAAGCGAGGATGCAGGCGACAGCGCGAGCCGACATGTGCGATTTAATATTTCTGTCAAGGTGTTCCATTATCTGTTTGCGTTCCCATCCGAAATTCAGGATCATGCCTATTCCGGCATGAATAGTCCCATCAGACATTACGAGGATGATATCGTTTTTTACGAGGTGTAAGATGCTTTTATACACTTTTCTACCGCATATTTCGAGCAGACTTCTCTCGAAGTCGATACATTTTCCGTCGTGATAGTAGATGGACTGTGGGTTATCAAATTCAAAAAGGTAGCCTTCGCCTTTTGTATTAACATGGATGACCGAGAATGTGGAATATGCGACACCTCTTTCCTTACATACAGGCAGGGTTTGAATTATAGTCTCCACACATTCATCGATATCGATATCATTTGACACCATAGTGCACAATATTTTAGAGGTCAGTGTAGATAATATATTGGCTTTTACGCCGCTTCCGAGGCCATCGGCGAGTACGACAGTAGAATAATCGTCGTTGACACTTGTTTCCACCCTATCTCCGCATAACTCTTCGCCATATTTATTCAATGACGTATAACCGGATTCAAGACAAAGTTCCATTACTCTTCTCCTCTCTTTTCCTCCGTAAGTGTTTTCTTAAGTTTAAGCAGTGCAACTTTAGTCTCGGCTGTAGTTTCGCCGAGCAAAGAAGCTATTTCCTGAGCAACGCGCATCTGCTTTTTGATAACATCATCGGTTGTCGTAAGTGTTTCTAATTTCACCTTATTTAGTCTGTCGTTATAATTCACCTCCTCTGTAACATCTTTCAAAATACCGAAGAGGATATTATGACCTTTCAACAGGTTAATGGAAATGTCGACATATTTATTTGTCTCGGGGATGAATATTTTTTTGCATTCGACGTGTCGCTGTTCATTCAGGGCGATCATAAAATCCACAGGTTTAAAATATTCGACAGCGGGACGGCCTTTAATATTCGGGTCTAACAGTCCTAAAAGTTCACGTCCTTTATTATTGATATCCGTAATATTCAAGTCCTTATCGAGAACGATAATACCTTCGGGGCTATTATGTATTATTTCATAAGACATTGATTCGGCGCGTTCCCTCATATATGGGAGACAGATTTCGACATCGGCGTAGCCGTTATATACTGCCCACGCTTTTTCGCGGCAGGTAGAATAGCCACAGGCGCCACAGTTAAGTTCGTCTTCCGGTTTATATTTTCCCGTTTTATGCAGGATATCTTCTATTTCACGTTCCGACGGAGGCATGCTGCCACTACGAATACGGGGATAAGCACTTGTGATATTCAAGTCTACCGGCTTGTCTTCTTTTTCGAGTGGAAGAGTAGATTTTTCTCTGTTGACATAATTTCTCACATCGGAAGTAGCTTTAATGCTGCCGCCGCTATATTCGAGACTGCAAGGACCGTTAACGCAGGCATCCTGACAGAGATTAAGTTCTATAAACACATTCGACAGACTTTCTATATTTTCGAGAGCCTTCACACAGCGTTCCGGTCCGTCGACCGCCATATATTCGTACCCTTCCGGAAGCTCATTAAAAGATTTAATGATTCCATGGCTGATGGGATACGATTTGGCGAGATTGGCATATTTAGCGTCGGCCTTTGTCTCAATTTTTAAATCAGTAATCTCATCGAGTTTAATTTCTTTTTCTTCAAAAAGTTCGATAAGATCTTCAAAAGTGAGTACGCCACTAATAAGTTCGCTTTCCGCCGCTTCTCTTTTCTTAGCGATACATGGGCCTATAAAAACTATTTTTGCCCCGGGATGTTGAGCTCTGATTATTTTAGCGTGGGCTATCATAGGGGAGTCGACGGGTGCAAGATATTTCAAGGCTTTGGGAAAATACTCCTGAATCATTCTGCAAGCGGCGGGACAAGCCGAAGTAATAAAATTTTTAAACTGTCCCGTCTTCAATAATTCCTTATACTTTTCGGTAACCACTCTTGCTCCGACTGCTGTCTCTTCAGCATCGAAAAAGCCGAGTTTAGCAAGTGCGATTTTCATAGTAGTAAAGTCATACAGCCCGAAACTTGAAATAAAAGATGGGGCCACACTGGCAATAACTTTGTCTGTTCCCGCAAGGAGCTTTTTAATCTCAGGCAATTCACTATGAACCACCTTGGCATTCTGCGGGCAGATACAAGTGCAATGTCCACACAATATACAACGGTCCTCAATAATTTTAGCCTGATGGTCTTTAACATCAATAGCTTTAACGGGACATTCGCGCAAGCATTTATAGCAATCTTTGCATTTTGCGTTACGAAATTCCAAAAACTCCGCCATGTTATTTTATTTAAGCATTAATAAGGGATAAATTTCTTTTGCAAAAAGTTCTTCGGCATTATCTTTATTAACGTTATGAATAAAGATATGGTCGTCACCCACCTTTTCTATAGCCGGTTTATCTAAAGCATCTGCCTGCACGGTTACTCCTTGTGAGCAATAACCGAGGCAAAAGCTTGCCTGCAAATCCACTAAGTCTTCCACATCATATTTCTTCAATATTTCTTTAAAAGCCTCAATAACGTCATAAGAACCTTTTAGATGGCATGAACTGCCGACACATACTTTAACATTCATGTTTATTTCTCCTGAATTTAAAAATTAAAAATTAACTTTTTTCCCGTAATAAATACAGTTCAGCAGTTGAGACATTAGCTCCGGCGTCACTTTCCGTGGATTTGATCCGGTGCAGGCATCCTCAACGGCTAATTTTGCAATATTATTAATTTTTTCCTTAAATTCGCTTTCTTTTACGCCAAATAATTTTAAAGAACATGGAATATTCATTGCGCTGTTATACTGTTCGATTTTATTGCATAGCATTTCAACGAGTTCCGCATCATCCTCACTCTTCATACCTAAAAAACGGGCGATTTCGGCATAACGTCTCAAGGCCTCTTCTTCTTTAGCGTTAAAGCGTATTACATAAGGGAGATACATGGCATTTGCGCATCCGTGAGGAATATGACCTGTTGAAAATGCAGCGCCTGTTTTATGTGCGAGTGAATGGACTATGCCAAGCAGCGCATTGGAGAAAGCCATTCCGGCAAGACACTGCGCATAATGCATCTGTTCTCTTGCTTCCATGCTGCCCTTGTAGGAGAGTAATAAGTTGCCGAGGACCATTTCGATAGCCTTCAGTGCCAACGGATCGGTAAACGGAGAATGTAATGTGGAAACATAGGCTTCAATAGCGTGAGTTAAAGCGTCCATACCGGTATGAGCAACCAGTTTCTCAGGCATTGTCTCTGCCAAATCAGGGTCTACAATTGCGATGTCGGGAGTGATATTAAAATCAGCCAACGGATATTTTATACCCTTTGCATAATCCGTGATTACCGAAAAAGCAGTTACTTCCGTTGCCGTACCAGAAGTAGAAGAAATGGCAACAAATTTTGCTTTTTGCCTTAATTCGGGAAAGCTAAACGGAGTGATAAGAGCCTCAAAAGACGTCTCGGGATATTCATAAAACACCCACATAGCCTTAGCCGCATCTATTGGTGAGCCTCCACCTATTGCCACAATCCAGTCGGGCTGAAAGTCTCTCATGGCAGCAGCGCCACGCATAACGGTCTCTACCGACGGGTCCGGCTCTACATTTTCGATCAATGAAACCTCTATATTGGCTTTCTTTAAGTTATTTATGGCTTTATCCAAAAAGCCGAATCTTTTCATTGAGCCGCCTCCGACTACGATGCTTGCTCTTTTTCCTTTTAAAGTCTTGAGGACATCCATGGAACCTTGTCCATAATAAATGTCACGTGGTAATGTGAATCTTCTCATAATAGATATTTTTTTATCAATTTATTTTTAAAAAAATTTAATTAATTTATATTCAAAATTTATTATTCGTTAAATGAGTCCGATAATTCTCTTGAAAGACTTGCGAGCGATGCGGCAAGATTTTCATTTTTAATAATTACATCATCAGGAATACTGATATGTACCGGAGCAAAATTCCAAATGGCCTTAATACCTGAAGAGACCAACAAATCGCTGACACTCTGTGCAGATTCGGCACTAACGCTGATTATACCGATATTTATATTAAGTCTCCTTATAATCTGAGGTAATTTAAATAACGGTAAAACAGGTTTATTATTAATCTTTATACCGACCATGTCATCGTCGTTGTCAAAACCAGCAACGATATTCAAGCCGTAAGATTTAAACCCGTTGTAAGATAATAATGCCCGTCCCAACTGTCCAACCCCGACTAACACGGCATCATCTACATTGTTGTAACCTAATACCATCTCTATGTCCGCTAACAAGGGCTGAATTTCAAAACCGAGACGAGGCTTGCCTGAAAGTTGCGAAACACACGCCAAATCCTTTCTTACCTGAATCGGCGTTAACCGCAAACTTCCGGCTATATCCGTAGAAGAAGCATAAAGATCTCCGCCTTTCGCCTTTTCTATGAGATAATTGTAATATAATGGCATCCTGTTTAAGGTGGATTTCATTATTACAGCCGCTTTGTCATTGTTATTGGTCATATCGATATTTATTTATCGAATGCAAAGATAATATATTATTTTATAAGTGTACACAAAAATACAATTTTTTTTATAAAATATCATCCGAAAAGAAAAAAGCGACCCGAAAGGATCGCTTTTACTATATTTTCAATCAGATGTTATAAAATGTGAAATGCTACAGTTAAACCTGCCACAACAATAGACACCATACTCATAAGTTTGATAAGGATATTCAAACTCGGTCCCGACGTATCCTTGAAGGGGTCTCCAACGGTATCACCAACGACACAAGCTTTATGTACTTCGCTGCCTTTTCCTCCGAAAGCGCCTTCTTCCACATATTTCTTAGCGTTATCCCACGCTCCGCCGGCATTAGCCATAAAGACGGCCATCACAAAGCCGCAGCTCAATCCGCCGATAAGGAGTCCCATAACACCGGAAACACCAAAGATGACACCGACGACAATAGGAGTTAAGATAGCAAGAATCGACGGGAAAAGCATGGCGTGCTGTGCGCCCTTGGTAGAAATAGCTACGCAACGGGCGTAATCCGGTGTGGCCTCACCTGTCATAATACCTTTTATTGTACGGAATTGACGGCGGACCTCTTCGACCATCTTTTGAGCCGCCTTACCTACTGCATTCATAGTAAGTCCGCAGAAAACAAACACCATCATGGAACCTATAAACATCCCGATCAAAACCTTCGGGTTCATCAGATGTACCTCATAATATTGCATAAAATCGACGAAAGTAGCTTTTGCTGTTTCTATCTGGACGCCATTGACTTCAATCAGATTAGTTCCGATACGTTCAAGACCTATCTTAATTTCTTCTATATAAGAAGCGAGAAGAGCAAGACCCGTAAGTGCAGCAGATCCGATAGCAAAGCCCTTGCCAGTTGCAGCAGTGGTATTTCCAAGAGAATCAAGGGCGTCGGTACGTTTACGCACCTC
>JAQVPY010000025.1 GCA_028701815.1 Bacteroidales bacterium
CAATTTGGAAATATATCTTAATTTAGGTAAGAAATTATTTTTTTTAGCGTCGGGTTTGGTGAGCAATGTGCCCAGACAGTATTTACTAATCCCTTTAGGTTTCACCCTCATCTCAAACAATACATTTTTGAAATATGAAGCGTACATGCCGTCCTGCTTAATCTCCATGATTACGAGCCCCGGTATCTGATCTGAAATCCGTGTCTGATAATTATAAAACGACAGGTTGCAATCGATGGTGATACGTTCCGTTTTTTCGTAATTAACTATCGTGATACGCTGAAATGTGGTCTCTACTTGTGGTAGTAGATTTTCAATGCGGTATTTGAGGTTGTTATCGACAAATGAAACGATATCGTTATTGGTGTCGTTTTCTAAGAAAAGCATGTCTTCTCCGGGAATAGCAATACGTAATTTATTGGTCCTTCCCTTGTTGCTCTTGTTCTTTATTTCGCAGAAACTCGTGCCGGAGTCAACATAACATCTTGTACGTATTTTCTGACGCGTCTTCCTCTTATTATGGTGAGCGGTATACATGCTGATATCAGGAGTGTCATAATAAACTGTTCGGTAGTTGGCTACGAAAGAGCCGTTGACGATTTGTATATAATAATTTTCGGTGAGGTGACTGAATAATTCCGTCAGCCGGTCTCTTCGCATCATAAACTTGGAGTCGATGCGGTTCATGAGCTGTACCTGTTTCATCTCTTGCAGAGAAATGCTTTTCATCTGTTGAAAGAGAGGAGACAATTCACTAACTATGTTGCTGCAACTATCTGAAGCTGTACTCATATTCTTTATATGACTCCAATTTGCCGTTAGGAAAATAGTTGTATTGGCGCTTTTCGCTGCCGTCTTCGTAGAATTCGAATTTACGTATGCGGGATATTCTATCTCTGTCGTCATATTCAATTTCTCTTACACATTTTGCTTCGACGCCATCTTTATCATATTCGAAAACGATGCGGGAACGCTGTCCGTATGAGGCGTATTCTATCTCTTCCACTTTGCGGCCGAATTCATCATAAGTGGTTACGTGGTCGAGAAACGGTACCTTGCTGCCGACTTTCGTGTTCCATTCCTTGATGGTAAGATTTTTTCTTTTCTCTCTTTTCTCAATAGCTGACTGGGAAACATCCTGCGCAAAGCAGGGGATGATTAATCCGCTCATTATGATGAGAAGTACTAATTGTTTGAATTTCATCTTATGAATAAATTGAAATGTTTTATACGTTGATTATCACTTGAAATGTCTCGGGGACATCTATTGTGGTGTCTGCTTCTTCTATTATAACAGTTTGATTTATGTATGAAGGTATCTCGTTGATATCTTCTGTGATGGTAGAAACCTTATATGTGCCGGGGAGTATTTTTTGAAACATAAACACCCCCGAATCGCCGACTCTTACGTCGTCGAAATAGAAATCTTCATCGATATTGCTGATATATACTCTGTGTTCATAAGCCCAGCCCTCGTCAATGATTACTCCGTTATGCATGTAAGTTGCATATACATGGCCCTTTACCATAGAGGTGCCGTATGCTTTCCCGTCATGGATATACATGTCTTCCACTGTTCCGTCCTCATTCTTCCTGATTGTGATGCTCTGTTCTGTAGCTACGAGCTCTCCGGTAACGAGTTCAGAGTAGGCGTAAACGGTATATTCTCCGGGACGAAGGTATTTAAAACGGAAGAGACCTGTGTTGTCAGTCTCTACATCGTCGTCGAAATAATCGTTGTCGCCGTATTTGATGAAGACATCTTTTTTTGCCGCCGGAAACGTATCTGTCTGAAAAACATAGTTGTCGTCGTAATGCATGATGATCTTTACATAGCCCTGTACCGAACCCGTACCACCCTCACCCGCACCGATGTTACATGAAGAAAATAATACTATCGGTAATACGAGAAAAGAGAGAAAAAGACGCGAATATGAAAATTGATGTTTTATCATTTCTATGTAATTTTATTTTACTAACCACAAAGTTAATAATATTATTCTATTAAGATCCTTTTTTTCGATAAAAAGCCTTTTTTGTAAGATAAAAAGACTAATTTTGCAAGCGGTTTACCGACCGAAAAAATAAAAGCGGGGTGCCCGACAGTCTTTTGTCGAGCTGAGATTATACCCTTGAACCTGATCCGGATAATGCCGGCGTAGGAAAGAGTTGAACTTACCCCTTTTTTGTTTTTTTATATGAATAATGTTTTAAAAACAAAAAGATGGAAAGATTGAAAAGATTTCTGAGGCGTGTTCTCTTATGCGTCATCATTTTAACAGGATTTACTTATTTTGCAAAAGCTGCCGGCGAAGTTGTCGTCATTAGCGGTATTGTGACTGATGAAAAAGCCGCTCCAATGATGGGGGTAAGTGTCGTGTTGACGGAAGCCACCCCACGTCGCGGTTCGGCAACGGATGAAACCGGTTTTTTTGCCCTTAGTGTCTCGGCGGGCATTTCACACCTTAGATTCAGTTATATCGGTTATGCCTATGTGTTTATCGACGTCATATGTAATAAGGATACCTTAATTAATATTACGATGCGCTCTTCTTCTGTAATGGTCGACGAGGTGATTATTTCTGACACGCGAGTAGGCTCCGGAACACCGCTAACGACTTCCGAGCTCGGAAGAGAAGAACTGCGCGAAAAAAATGTCGGGGCTGCATTGCCATATCTTCTGGAGTTACAGCCGTCGATGGTCTCTACAGCTGAAAATGGTACTCAGATAGGTAATACCTCTTTTCGTTTGAGGGGTACCGATGCTACGCGCATCAATGTAAATATCAATGGCGTCCCGTTAAACGACCCCGAGTCACAAGCAGTATATTGGGTAAATATCCCTAATTTGGCCGGCATGGCGCAGTCGATACAGATACAGAGAGGTATCGGCGCTTCTACAGGAGGGTCCAGCGCTTTCGGCGGTGCTGTCAATATAGAGACACTTTCTGTAGCTGAACATCCTTATGCCACAATGGATTTGTCGTATGGGTCATTTAATACCTTGCAGACTTCCGCTAATATAGGCAGCGGCATGCTAAAACACGGGTTTTCAGTCGATGCAGGATATACCAAGCTCGTCTCGGACGGCTATATCAGAAACGGCTACTGCGATCACCAGTCGTTTTTTCTTAGCGCAGGCAAATATGGTAAACGCAGCCTTCTGAAAGTAGTAGCCATATTGGGGCAGCAGACAACGGGGATAACATGGAACGGGACACATAGTGATATGCTCGAAATAGACAGAACTTATAATGATGCCGGAGAGTATTATGATGATGCCGGAAACGTCCGTTATTATGATAATGAAACAGATAACTATTGGCAAGACCACGTTCAAGTATACTATTCATATATGTTGACCGACAGATGGACTCTCAACGCTGCTGCAGATTATGCCTACGGCTTCGGCTATTATGAAAATTATAAATATAACAAGTCGTTTGGAAAGTATGGTCTCGAAAATCCCATCATAAATGGTGGCGAATGTAATAAATCGGATTTCATCGTTCGCAAATATCTCGACAATGATTTAATCGTTGGAAACATCGCTGCACGTTATCATAGCGAGCGTCTATCACTCTCTTTCGGAGAGATGATGACATTCTTCTATAATGAACATTATGGAGATGTTTTGTGGTCGAAATATAACGATGGCAGTATTTCTGAAAATTACCGCTGGTATTATAACGACAGCCATAAAAACGATGCCACTTCTTTTTTCAAGGCCGACCTGAAATTGAGCAGCTCATGGCAGCTTTATGCCGATATCCAATATCGTTATGCGCAATACGTGATGAAAGGTGAGGATGACGATTTAGGCACTCTCGATCAGACGCATTATTACAGTTTTTTTAACCCTAAGGCGGGCTTTACATATATTCCTTCGGATAAGCACAGAGTCTACTTTTTGACAGGTATTGTCAATCGTGAACCAACGAGAGCTGATTTAAAAGATGCGTTAAAATATGGAGGTCAGGAAGTTCCCAAGCCGGAGACGATGCTTGATGTTGAGACGGGTTACAGCTATAATCCTTCGAGCTGGATGATATCTGCTAATTTATACTTTATGGGATATAAAGATCAGCTGGTTTCCTCGGGAAAGTTGAATGATGTAGGTTATGTGTTGATGGAGAATGTGGCAAAGAGTTATCGTATCGGATTAGAAACGGTGGCGGGAGTTCAGATACTTTCTTGGTTAAACCTTGAGGCGAATTTAACTTTAAGCAGAAATAAGGTTGTCGATTATGTCTATTATAAAGATATGTATGACGATCGGGATAACTGGAACAGTCTCGGGCAGGAGGCTGAAGAATTAGGAAATACCGACATTGCTTTTTCGCCCTCGGTAGTAAGTGCTGCCGTGTTGAAAATAGAGCCGGTAAAGAATTTCTTCATACAGTTCACCGGCAAATATGTCGGCAGACAGTATTATGACAACACATCGAGGGAAGAGACTTGTCTCGATGACTATTTCGTTATGAATGGGAAGTTAAGTTATGCTTTAAATATCGGGAAGAATGACGAGGTGGAATTTCAATTTTTGGTAAACAATATTTTGAATAACTTATATTCGAACAATGCGTGGGGATACACATCGTATTTTCAGGATGGCGGTGCCATTGTCGACAGTTATTATTTCCCTCAGCCGGGGATTAATTGTATGGGCAGGGTAGTATTAAAAATTCGGTAAGATGGATGTCCTTGAAATCATTGGAGCCGTCATAGGTATTATTTATTTGATATTGGAGTACAAGGCTTCTCCATGGTTATGGCTTTTTGGCGTTTTGATGCCATTATTTTACATATACATTTTTTATGTAAACGGCATTTATGCCAATATGGCTATCAACATATACTATGTTTTTGCGAGTGTTTATGGCATACTAATGTGGAAGAGGATTAAGTCGAGGTCAGGAGAGGGTGCGACTGAGGGTGACAGTGATGAATTGTTCTCCATGCCGCGGAGTTATATTTTACCTGTTATTATTGCGGTGTTGGTTTTAAGTTTGGGGATATCATTTTTTTTGCACAAGATAGGTGAGGGTGATGTTGTAATATTGGATGGTCTTACGTCGGCTTTGAGCATTGTCGGGATGTGGATGTTAGCTAAGAAGTACTATCAGCAGTGGCTTTGCTGGATGATTGTTGAGCCGCTTATGATCATCATGTCGCTGACAGGCAAGTTATATCCTACGGCAATAATGTATGTGGTTTATTTAGTGATAGCTATTCTCGGATATATCAGATGGAAAAATATATACAAGCGAGGCAGGATAAATAAAAAATAGTTGTATTTTTGCGAAAACAAAAAATTATGTCCAATCTTGCAATAAATATAGGTCGCAGTTTCGGCAGTGGCGGTCATGCTATAGGCAAGCATATCGCTGCAACGTTAGACATCCCTTTTTATGATCAGGAGTTAATAAAATTAGCAGCGAAGAAGAGTGGCTTATGTCCAGAATGTTTCGAGAAGATTGATGAGAGGCCGTCTCGTTTTTTTGACAACATCTTTTACGCTGCCAACAGCAGTGGTGTTTATGGTATGTCGGGGCCGCTTTCCGGGGAGAAGTTATTTTCTTTTTATGCAGATGTAATCAAAAAGCTTTCAGCAGAATCTTCGGCTGTATTTGTAGGTCGTTGTGCAGATTATATTTTGAGGGACACTGCTCAATGCATAAATATCTTTTGTTATGCGCCGTTGCCGTTTAGGATTAACATTGTCGCGCAGCGCATGAATATTTCCGAATCGGAGGCTGAAAAGTTGATTATCAAAACCGACAAGGCTCGTGCTTCGTATTATGAGCAATATTCCGACAAAAGGTGGGGTATGGCAGGGTCATATCATTTACTTGTCGACACCTCGTTATTTGGTATTGAGGGTACTGCAGAGAAGTTATGTGCTTTATTTGAGTTAGATTCCAAGAAGTAATCAGTCGGTTTCGAGCAATACATTATCCCGTCCTATCGCTTCTTGCAACAGGAGCGTTTTATTTGTGTCTATTTTATTCTTATTCAGTGATATGATTGCTCCTGTTTCAACTAACTGTTTAGCTGTAATGACATTTCCTGTATAGCCGTGTATTATCCATGTTTGTTGAATCTTTCTGTCTTTTCGAATTTTGATTATTTCATTATAAGAGCGGACGGCATGGATTATCATCAGTTTATTATATTTAATGCTAAGGTCTATTTGTTGATAGAAGATGTCTTGTTGGAGAAAAAAATTGGTATTAATACATTTATCGAGGCCGCATTCTCCGATAGCGAAGAACTTAGGGGACGGGATCAGGTCAGTTTCAATAATATGGATTATTGATTTTGTGGCTTTTTCGGCATCGGGGAACAGTGCGATATCCCATGGGTGGATACCTGCGCTAATAAATTTATTCGGGTGTTGTTGAGTGTCGAGGAGTTCTCGTTTATACTCTCCGGAAAGCAAAATGTCACTACGTAAGTTTTTCACATACGTAGTGACATCATTATAATAATCTTTATGGGTATGAATGTCGTCAACATTCATAGCATTCATTAGATAAGTCCGTTAATCATAAAGGTTGCTGCGAGGGCAACGATTGCGTAGAGTTCAGGGAATACGGCGAGGATAAGGGTTTTTCCGAATACGTCGTATCCTGCGCCGATACCTGCGATACCGTTAGCGCCGAGTTGTCCCTGGCGTATAGCTGAGAACAGACCTACGATGCCGAGAGCGAGTCCTGCTGCGAAGATGCCTGCTGCGGAGAGCCAGGAGATCTCGGGTACTAATTTTCCCTGTACGATAAAGAATCCCAAGAATCCGTAAAGGCCTTGTGTGCCGGGGAGGGCACTTAATACCAAATAATTACCGAATGCATCCGGGTTCTTTTTCATTGCACCCACAGCTGCATTACCGCCGATGGTTACTCCATAGGCACTGCCTATTCCGGCGAGACCTACCATTAAACCGATTCCGATGTAAGCTAAAACAATTGGTTCCATAATTTTTTATTTTAATTTGTTAATTTGTTAATTCTTTTGAGGTTCTGCAAACGGTGAATATTTTTTGCCACCGCCGGTGAAGCCTGCGTTTTTATAAAATTCCACGAAAGTAAGGCGCATCGGGTGTACGAAAGACCCGAGGCCAGACATAAAGATGTTCATACTATGACCGACAGCAAGTATCAGGATCATCACGATTTGTTTAACGACTATGATATCGGGGCTTAAGTTCATTGCGAGGTCGTTAAAAACGAATCCCATGACCGAGCTTGAGATTCCGAGAGCGAAGAGTCGGATATAAGAGAGCACGTCTCCCAATAAGCCTGTAAGCATATTATAAGTATCCCACAATCCGGAGCCGAAATTGATAAACACGTTGCGTTTCAGGTTGTTGAGAATGAATATCAGTACGCCGCCGACGCTTGCGAAGACGATATACAAGATTTTTGCGAGTTCCGGTGTAACGATGCCTTTTCCGCTGAGCAGGTATGTGGCGCCGCAGCCGAGGATAAGTGTAAGCCATCCTATTGTTGCGAGTCCGCCGCCGTAGTTCTTATGTTTGAACTGATTGATAACTTTCAGGAACATGCCGAAGATGATTTGTACGACGCCTATTATAAGGGAGGCAGAGAACAATTGGTCGGAGTTCAGCATGATGCCTTTAAGTTTAGTCAGCCAAGGCCAGTCGGCGTTGATAAGGTTGATTCCAAAGAACGTCCCGCAGATAATGCCGCAGATTGTTGTAGACAGGCCGAGGAAGAATGCGAGCCATACGATGCCGCGCATTTTAGGTTTAACTCTCTTAACCATGACGAGAGATGCGATAGTCAGCAGCAAGCCGTAGCCGGCGTCACCGAGACATAGTCCGAAGAACAGCATGAAGAATGGGGCGAAGAATGGCGTCAGGTCGATTTCTCCGTAGGCGGGAAGGGTGTACAATTCGCCGATAGGTTCAAAAAGACGTGCGAACCAGTTGTTTTTCAACAGGACGGGCACTTTGTCCGTTGCTTCCGGAGAGCGTGATGTATACACGGTATCTTCGTTGATAAGGACTTCTTCGAGGTGATTGATTTTAGATTCCGGCACCCAACCTTCGATTAATTTTACTTTATTGTCGGCGACGTCTTCGGTTTCTAAATTGACTTTAGAAAAATCGAATTGTTTTTTAGTCGCTTCGGCTTCAGTCTCCATTGTATTGAGACTTTTGACTACGAATGTTTTATATTCTTGGTCGGCAGCTTCAATTTTACCTTTCGCAGTTGCTTGTTCGGCGAGGAGAGTAGAGAGTCCTTTTGCGGGGAGTTTAACTTTATCAGCTTCAATAGTTATTTTTTCTTCTTTAGTCAGCGTAATAAAATAGAACAGTGTCGGTGTCATATTCACAATCATCGCATTGAAATCCTCCTCCCATTGTTTCATAAAACTCTTAGGGGAGCAGGTATAGAAGTTGATATGGTATCCGTATTGGGCTAATGCCTCGATTATTTTGTCGTCGAAGTCACCCCAGGGCGATAGCAGGGAAATATCCTTACTGATAGAGGAGAGTTGCGCATTCAGCGTCTCGGCGTAATTTTTCAACGATTCATAGCGTTTCATGCACTTATTATCGGAAAAATCGGATTCGGCGGGGTCAAATTCTTTGATATCATTTGTCTTAGCGTATGATTTCATGGATTTAACGGCATCTTTATATTTCTTGATTAGAGAAATAGTATCGCCGAGTTTTTCATTTACAGTAGAGATATTTTCTTTTTCGATGATATCCACTACTCCTACCTCATAAAGTTTTTTTACGAAGTGTTCATAGTCTTGGTGGAACACAAGGAAAGAATATTTTTTCATTGGAAGTATCATTGTTCAACCTCCTTTTCCTTTTCTTTTTGGTGACGTGTTTTAACTATTTTCTGAGAGGATTTCGAGAGGTTCTCTTCATCTTCAAGGAAACGTTTTATTTTGCGTATTGCATCTTCGAAGCCTGGGATTTGGACTTTTTCGTAGAGGTTGACTTTTTGGGTCGTTTTTTTCCTCGCGTGTTCGAGCATTTCCATTTTTCGTGCTGCGACTTCCTTTTCGAGGGCGACGGTAGCTATATCTTTGAGGATGTTTATGCCGTCGAGGATCCAGGAAGGGTGGTTAAATATCACATAGTCTTTAATTTCGAATATGATATTATTCAGGACGGGTGTTTTAACACCCGCGATTTTAGCCACTGAAAGGTTTACATCTTTAATACTCAGCAATGAATTGTCGAATTCGGTCCACAGTCCTGACATATCGGAAAAAGAGTTGATTTTCTCTTCATATTTTGCCGACAGAGCCGTAACTTCGGATTTTGTTTTCTTAACTTCCAGGCGCAGAGCAGACTCTTTATTTTTTATTGTCGGCAGGGCGCGGACTCTGACTTTAAGTTGTTTGTCGAGGTCCTGCATGGAGGTTTTATTATATTGAAATTTTATTGCCATAATGAAAAATTATTCATGCCAATATTTATCAACGAGAGAGCGTTTAATACTAACTTCTGCTTTAGAGAAGTGTTTTGCGAAGAGAGCCCAGGCTGTGTCGAGCATCTTTGTGATGTCAATATTTACGTCTATTGCGAGGAGTTCTCTTGAATAGTCGAGAGCGAAGGCCATAGCGCGTTCGTCATAATCGGTAAGGTCGAATCCGTTCTCAAGTTTAGTCTTAGCGTTAGCTGCGTCAGCGAAGAGGCGTACAGCGGTGTTCATAACCTGTGGGTGGTCTTCGCGTGTTTGTTTCCCTATAACGAGTTGTTTCAGACGAGACAAGCTTCTGAACGGGTCGACGATAACTTTACTGATGTCGGTATCTTTTCTGAGGAAAAGTTGGCCTTCAGTAATATAGCCTGTATTATCGGGAATAGCGTGGGTAATATCGCCGCCGCTAAGAGTTGTAACGGCTATGATAGTAATGGAGCCACCTTCTGGAAATTGAACGGCTTTTTCGTAAATTTTTGCGAGGTCTGAATATAACGATCCGGGCATACTGTCTTTAGAAGGGATTTGGTCCATACGGTTAGACACGATACAGAGTGCGTCGGCGTAGAGGGTCATGTCGGTAAGCAGTACGAGGACTTTTTCGTTTTTATCGTTAGCGAAATATTCGGCTGCGGTAAGTGCCATATCCGGGATAAGGAGGCGCTCGACGGGGGGATTTTCAGTGGTATTTACGAAACTGATAATTCTGTCGAGGGCACCTGCGTTATCGAAGGTGTTTTTATAATACAGGTAGTCGTCGTGAGTTAGTCCCATGCCGCCGAGGATGATTTTATCTGCTTCGGCTCTGAGGGCGACGGTGGCCATAATTTGGTTATAAGGCTGGTCCGGGTCTGCAAAGAACGGAATCTTCTGACCGGTGACGATAGTGTTGTTGAGGTCGATACCTGCAATACCCGTTGCAATAAGTTTAGAGGGCTGCATCCTTTTTACGGGGTTGACGGAAGGACCGCCGATTTCACGTTCTTCTCCTTCCACTTCGGGACCGCCGTCAATAGGTTCTCCATAGGCGTTAAAAAAACGGCCTGCGAGGTCTTCTCCCACTTTGATAACGGGAGGCTTGCCGAGGAAAACTACTTCAGCATTTGTCGGGATACCTTCGGTGCCGGAGAATATTTGTAAGGTGACTTCATCACCGGCAATTTTTACGACCTGGGCTTTACGACCTGCTACTAAAGCCATTTCGTCGTAGCCTACGCCGGTAGCTTTTAATGTACATGTCGCTTTTGTTATCTGTGTAATCTGCGTATAAATACGTTGAAATGCTTTTGTGCTCATTATTCGGCTCTCCTTTCATTTAAAATGTCGTTGACTTCTGAGAGATATTTTTTGAATGTATCAGAATTAAACTCAGAGTAGTTCATCTGTTTCATGGCATTGATAAGTTTTTTGAAGAACGGGTTTACTTCTTCAAAAGAAGTGAAGTTAAATTTGGTGTCTGCGATGCTCAGCACGAATTCCATCATATACTGTTGTCTTTCAAACGGCGTATTTGCGTCTATGTCGTCGAAAGCGTCCTGTTGTAAGATGACGAAGTCTATTAATTCCGAGCGCCAGAATCTGAGGTGATATTCTATAGGTACGCTGTCGTCGCCGAGAATGTTAATCTGTTCTTTTGCTTCTTTACCTCTTAGAATGATGTTTTTAGCTCTCTCAATGTCGTCGACCCAATTGGGGGAAACTCTTTTAGACAGGTATTCTCTTACGAGGTCGTAATCGAGGTATTTGGAATAAGAGTCTATTGGTTCTACTGCAGGGTAGCGTTTTCCGTCGGCCCTGTCCTGGGAAAGTGCATAGAAGCAACGGGCGGCTTTCTTTGTTGATTCCGTAACGGGTTCCTTTAAGTTACCGCCGGCGGGGGATACTGTACCTATAAAGGTCACGGATCCTGTAGCACCGTTGTTGAGGTTGACGAAGCCGGCTCTTGCATAGAAGTTGGAGATGATGGCTGATAGGTCGACAGGGAAAGCGTCCTGACCGGGGAGCTCTTCCATTCTGTTCGACATCTCACGCAGAGCCTGTGCCCAACGTGAAGTGGAGTCGGCGAGTAGTAGCACTCTCAGTCCCATGTTCCTGTAGTATTCTGCGATGGTCATCCCCGTATATACGGAGGCCTCACGGGCAGAAACGGGCATATTAGACGTGTTACATATAATAGTTGTTCTCTCTTCAAGTTTTCTGCCTGTATGCGGGTCTATAAGTTCGGGAAATTCGGTAAAAACTTCCACCACCTCGTTTGCACGTTCTCCGCAGGCAGTCATTATGATGATATCGGCTTCCGCCTGTTTTGCGAGCGCATGCTGAAGAACGGTCTTTCCGCAGCCGAACGGTCCCGGAATAAAACCGGTTCCGCCTTCCGTAATCGGGTTCAATGTGTCGATGGTTCTTACACCTGTCTCCAATATTTTCGATGGCATGGGCTTGTCTTTATATGCTTTGATAGGCATTTTGATCGGCCATTTCTGGACCATGGTGACTTTTATTTCGTTGCCGCGTTTGTCTATAAGAGTAGCGATAGTGTCGTTGATCTTATATTGACCTTTCGGGGCGACTTCTTTGATTGTGTATTCGCCTGCAAAAGAGAAAGGAACCATAATCTTATGGTCGATCCAGTTTTCTTTTACCTGCCCGAGCCAGTCGCCGGCGCGTACTACGTCGTCGATTTCTGCTAACGGCGTGAAGTCCCAAATACTGTCGTCGTCAAGAGGGTTTGTGTATTCGCCTCTTTTCAGGAAGGTCGCTTCCATCTTGTCGAGGTCGTTTTGTAGCCCGTCATAATTTTTGGATAAGATGCCGGGACCTAAGGTGACTTCAAGCATGTGCTGCATAAATTCGACTTGCGTGCCGACTTTCAGCCCTCTTGTGCTTTCAAAAACTTGTATATAAGCTGTGTCACCGATGACCTTTATGACTTCTGCCATAAGATCCACATCGTCGAGCTTTACATAACAAATTTCGTTTTGAAATACGGGACCGTCAACCTTCACTGTGACAAGGTTCGCTATCACTCCACTTACAGAGCCTGTTGTCCTTTGAGTATTATTCATAATAAACCGCTATTTTTCTATGTTGTTAAAGTTATATGCCGCCTTGATGTCTTCGAGAATTTTACGGAATAAACCTGCTCCCTTTTCGGGGTCAATATTCGTCCATCTGTCGGCAATTCGTATTTTTATCACTAAACTTGCAATCATGGCAAGGGAGAAGTATTCAAAAACAGTGTGTTCATCAAGCCACTGCCACAAAAACATGTCAAGTGACTCTTCACGTTTCAATAAGTTGTCCTGTTCATAAATAGAGATTAGACTTTCTACCGCAGGGAAGTCGACGGATAAACCGAAGTTCTTTGAGTTGCTCTTGGCAATCGCTATAATGTCTTCTCCGGTAATGATTAACTCATCCTCTATATTACGCCCGTGCTGACGGGCACTTAAGGCTGTAATTATTGTGTTGACCGTGAATTCGAAATCAAACCACTGCTTTAAGAATTTATCTGAGATATTCTTAATGTATTCGTAATATAAGAGTGTAAGCCTCTTTTCCCAATATATCGGATCCTTCTTGTCGTCGGAATCTTTGTATTCATTGATAAATGTTATGAGATATGGCGCTATCCCCTCGGGCTCTTTAAGGGCTTCGGACAACTGTTCTTTAGAATAATTGCCCAATGGATTGTGCTCTGCATTGCCGTGATCTTCTAACAGGGCAAGTAAGTTTTTGTTGTCGTAAACCAGATACATGTGCTCAATAATGGCATAGTCGGCAGGAGCTAACTCTTCCTTCAAGTAATTTTTGAAATCGAGTTGCTTAAATATAGCTTTCTTCTGCTCGAATGCAATATCCGGCATTCCGGCAATAAGGCAATAATAATTACGGCTCATAGCATGCTATTTTTTGAATAACAGCTCGTACGTTTTAGGCCGGATATATTCCTTGATAAACGAGTCGAAACTTTCTTCCGTGAATTTAATTTTGCAGCCGTCTTCTTTAGACATGATGGTAAAACCCGATTCGACTTCTTTAGAAGGAATGAAAACGACTTTATTTTTTAATGTCTCTGAGATGGAACTCTTTAGATACTCTTCCAATTTCATCGTGTCGGGATATAAGACTTCGAAGAAGGCGTTCTCAGAAGATATGTTCCAGTTGTGTAACATGGTTATAATCATGTCTTTGACAAAAACATCGCTATTAAAAGCGTCTTTTACAGGTATCTCCGATGCGTTGGCAACCATGATGTCTGTAATTGTTTGTTTGATGGCTGCGATTGATTGACGGGCAGTCATCTCCAATTCGGACAAAACTTTTTTCTTCATTTCTCCCGCATCGTTTTGTGCGTCTGAAATGATTTCTTCCGACTGTTTAGTGGCGGAGTGTAACAAAGCATCAACTTTCTGCTTCGCTTCGTTAATAATTGCCTCTGCTTCTTCATTCGCTTTTACAATGCCTTCATTGTAAATTTTGTCGGTCAATTTCTTTAACGTTTCTTCCATATTAATTTATTTTGTCTGCAAAGCTAAGTAAAAAGGATAATTATTGCTATATAAAAATTGTTAAATCGGAAGCTTCTCCCTTATACCTATTTATATGTATAATGACTTAATTAAAGGTACGTTGCCGTTGACGTATATTAGATATCCCTTGATGTCTTTTCCGGCCGTGGCTTTACGTAAAAGGTTACAATAATCGTTAACCTGCTGAAGGTGTTCCTTACGTTCCTCCCCGGTCTTGAAATCTATGACGCAGCATGTGTCGCCTTTTACATTTATCCTGTCGGCTCTGTATATCTTGTCGGACTCCTTGTCGTACATCTCTCTCTCCATATATACCCTGTCGTTGTCAGTGAACAGTAGATCGTATAGTTCCCTGTCCGCAAGCATGCTTCTAAGTAAAGTCATGATCATGACTTCTTCTTCTTTAGATATAACATAAATCTTCTTCAACTTGTCGGCAACGTTTTTCATGTCATTCTCACTGCGAAGCATCGACATGGCGCTATGTATCTTTTTGCCCCATAATATTTCTTCGGAGACATAAACGCCGGTGTTGTGGTAGTCGCTTTTTGTTATTCTCTCCGGCGATATGGCTATGGAAATCCTGTCGCGCCAGTTGTTGTAAATGTAATCATACGTTTTGGAATCTTTTTTTTCGGCTGAAGCATTGGTCTTTGAAACATTTTCCCCGAAATAGAAGCTTGTTTTCTCAGTGTCGTTGCAATATTTATAAAGAAGAGAAGGAATGTCCGTTGATGAGAAAGTCCCGTTCTTATTTACTTTTGGCTTTTGGGAAATGATATACAGTTTGTCTTTAGGACGAGTAAAGGTAACATACAACAGATTGAGCATGTCAAGTTTTCGGCTGTCAATCTCTTCGTTGTAAAAATGTTCGTATGATGTTCCAAGCATGTCTTGACTGATGGTAACGAGATAGGCTCGAAGGTCTTCTTGTGACTGATTAGGATTCTTAACATATATCATGTCACCTGATCCGCCCTTTTTATTGGTGTCGTAATCGACGAATGGAGCTATGACTACGGGGAATTCCAGCCCTTTACTCTTGTGAATCGTAGTTATGCGTACGGCATCAATTTCTTCTGACGGAGCTATGGCAAGAGTGTCTTTTCTGTCTTCAAACCATTTGGGGATATCCGTTAAGGATAAATCGCGATGCTCCTGAAATGTGTTTAGCAATTGCTGCATATATGCATCGCTGCCGTCTAATTTGAAACATTGAATGGCATGTTCACAGAATTCAAATCCCGGGAGGGTAGAGTGAGTCTTAACGTTAAAGTCGAGGTTGTATTTTTGGCAGATTTCTTCGAATTGGCGAATGTGACGACTCTTCTCCTGACGTTTTCTGAACAGTTTGTTTACTTCATCATCAATGACCCCGTTGTCGCACAATAGCTTGATGCAGCAATAAAGGTCGATATCGGAGCTCTTTCCAGCAATCATCTTAATCAGAGACAGGATAAACAACACTTTGGGGGAGTAAGACAACAGCAACGAATCGGGAGATGTGACGCTGATGTCGTTTTCCAGCAGGAAGTCGGCAATTTTTTTACCCTGAGACTTTCTGTTGCATAATATTGCGATGTCGTTATAGCTGTAGCACAGATCGTCGTGCAGGTTGTTGATTATTTTAAGTGTATGCTCACAGTTGTATTCGTCATAAGTGTTTGTTGCTACATCCGGAGAGTAGAAATTTAATTCTATATAACCGGTGTCCGTCGTTTGTGCAGTCTGAGCGCCATTTTTATATACATCTTTTATCTCCTGCGCATTAGTGTATTCGGTAACTAGATATTCGAATAAACTGTTGTTAAAATCGACTATTTCCTGTGCCGACCGATAGTTTGAGGGCAGCGTGGCGGGGTTAATATGTCGACGAAAGAATAAATCAGTAGAGTTTAATTTCGGATTCGGCATGTTGGCGAGTTCCGACAAATGAACAAATTGCTTGACATCTCCATTGCGCCATCTGTATATAGCCTGTTTACCGTCGCCAACAATCAGACAACTATTGCCGGATGATAAGGCGTTGATAAACAAAGGAATTAAATTCTGCCACTGTAGGATAGAGGTGTCTTGAAATTCATCTATCATATAGTTGGCAAACTTCTCGCCGATTCTTTCATAAATAAAAGGAGCGTCTGACATGGCAATAACCTCGCTTATTTTTCTATTGAATTCCGCGATGGGGAGGATGTTTCTGTCAAATTCAATTATGCTCAGCTCTTTTGCTATTTCATTAAGCATGGCGAGGGTATAGAGATTTTTTGAGACTACTGATACTTCGTTCAACTTATCAGCGGCGTTTTTAATATTATGGAATGACAAAAGCAGACATTGTGAAATGGAAGAGATTTCATTTGCCTTACCGCCTTTGGTACACCATTTAGAGATGTCAAGCGGTTCTTCCATGGCATCGCATATTGTATTACTGAACGAAGGGGACTCAGGTTTCTTTTTTGTGCTGAAGAAAAACTGTCCTACGCCACGGGATTTGCCCTTAAAGTCATCGACAGAGAGGTCGATACGGATTATCTCATTGCAGGCAATATTTGCGTTGATATGTATTTCTTTTATAAGTTCTTCCTTTTGTTTTTGAAAGTTATTTATTACGGTATTAAAGTCACTGATACTTACATTAAAGAAACCGTCTTTTTGCATGTCGTCGAAGATTTTCTCGTTTTGAAGA
>JAQVPY010000170.1 GCA_028701815.1 Bacteroidales bacterium
GAGGGAGAACTGCCCAAACGAGAGGTGCCGCATTACATTTTTATGGGTAATCCCGGAACGGGGAAGACAACGGTGGCGCGACTTATGGCGAAAATTTTCCGCGCCATGGGTGCGCTTGAAAGAGGACATCTTATCTCTGTTACAGAGAAGGATTTAGTAGGGAAATATGTGGGACATTC
This sequence comes from Bacteroidales bacterium, assembly GCA_028701815.1. Lineage (GTDB taxonomy): Bacteria > Bacteroidota > Bacteroidia > Bacteroidales > BM520 > RGIG7150. Next base: position 180 of record JAQVPY010000170.1, read on the forward strand.
AGAAGATGCCACATCTCAGGCTGTTAATAATGCCATGGGCGGAGTGCTGTTTATAGATGAAGCCTATACTCTAATGAAAGGCGATTTCGGACAGAAAGTTATGCAGACCTTGTTGCCGCGACTCTCCGAAGATGCGGGGAAATTCGTCTGTATTCTTGCCGGATACACAAAAGAGATGACGGAGTTTATCCAGTCGAATTCCGGTTTCGACAGACGTTTTACCACTATTGAATTTGAAGATTATGATCCGGAGGCATTAGAGACTATCTTCCGAAATATAGCTAAGAAGAAAGAGTTTGTGCTTGATAGTCAGGCCGATGCCTGCCTGTCTGTCTTCTTTCAGAAGATGTATCGACAGCGCGACAAGGAAAATTTCGGGAATGCCGGCGCAGTAGTGTCTCTTTTTGAACAGGTTACTGCGCGACGCGGACAGCGTCTGATCCAACATCCGGAACAGCGTACTGAAAAAAAGATTATCACCCTGTCGGATATTGAAGGTGAGAAGGATAGACATATCACTGCGAAAGAAGCGAGTTTTACTTTTGACTCTATGATAGGTCAGTATAAGGCAAAAGAAAAAGCGAAGTTGATACTCAGACAGTTAGATGTTTCTCAAAACCGTGCGAGGAAAACAGAGCAGCCTTTCTTTAATAATAAATGTCGTCTGTTGTTACTTGGCAGTAAAAACTGCGGGCAGAAAGAGTTTGCGCAGATGTTGCAGGATGTATATAAAGATATGGGACTTCTTGAATCGAACCGGAGGCATATCATGCGTGCGGAGGAGCTTATGCCGCGTGCGTTTTCACAGACTATTCCTATTGACGATGCGTGGTTGAAAGCAAAAGATGGAATGCTTATGATAGCGGATATTGATGTATGGCTGCAGATGGCGCAGGCTGATATAGTTGTGAAGATGTTATGTGAGAAACTTGAAGCGGATGCGCGCAAGACGCTTGTGTTTATTTCAGCTACAGTTGATGCGTGGACGGAGCTTTCGAGGAGGTATTCTGATTTAGAGACGATGATAGATGATGTGGTGGATTTTGAAAAATTCAGTTCTGAAGAGTTGTCGCAACTTTTTAGACAGTATGTGAAAGAGAAGAGGATGTTTCTTACGGAGCAGGCGGATGTGGCGTTAGACTCGTATTTTGCCTATAATAATTCGCGTAACAGTGCCGAGGTAGAACTGTTGTTTAACAAGGCTTGCGACAGGCAGAGTGCCCGTTTGAGCCTTTCTGAAACAGATAATGATGTCGATTATACCCTGCTTTCATTAGAGGATATTATCGGCGAAAAACAATTATAAAAAGAGAAAAGATGAAAAAATGTCCGTTTTGTCAAAAACAGATAGAAGACGACAGCCGTTTTTGTGACCAGTGTGGTAAAGAATTGCGTGTATGTCCCCAATGCGGGGAGTTCGGACGCGGAAAAATCTGTTCCCGGTGCGGGGTTCCTTTAGTGACGGCGACAGGTATTGCTCCGTCAGTTGTGTCTTCGCCGGAAACCGTTGCGCCTTCTAAAACTTTGTCTTCCTCACAGGAATCTGTGACGTCATCACGTGTTTCTACTTCTACTCCGGCTGCCGGGACGTCCACTTCTGCTTCTTCCGTTGATCTTAATAATACCAGACCACCAAAAGGTGGCATGTCGGTTGATCCGTCAGGAATTTCGTTAGTTCATGAAGGGATAACAATAAAGATGACGGAGATGAAGGGTCACTATATCATTGGTCGACGAGAAGGCGAGTTCTGTATGCAATTGCAGGGGTTCCGTTATATATCAGGTGTTCATGCCTCGATAGACTTTGATAATATCTCGGGAGTTTGGAAGATAACAGACAAAGGTTCCACTAATGGATCTTTTCTTAATGGTGAACGACTTGTGGCAGGAACATCGCATTTTCTCAAGGTAGGAGACGTAATACGATTTGCAGACATTAATTTTACCGTAATATAAATATCATGAAAATAGTAGCAGCAGTAGCGAGTGATAAAGGGCTTATGCGTGATATCAACGAAGATTCCGTCGTTTTGCAGCGAGATATTGTTAGCGAGGCTCAGATGGTATTGAGTACCGAACAGGACTCGCCGATTCTTATGGCTGTTGCTGACGGAGTAGGTGGCAAAAATGCGGGGGAGATTGCAAGCGGGGTAGTAGCGGAAGATTTTCTAAGCGGTTTCTCAGATGTGGGCAGTATTTCTTTTAATGATTTGCGACTACAGGCAGAGGAATGGACGGAAAAGACCAACGAGCATCTATTGGACTTGTCATTAAAAAACGAGGCTTATCGTGGTATGGCTTCGACACTTGCGGCAGTAGTGCTTAATGAGGATGTGGTTTTTGCAATGAATATCGGAGACAGCCGCATCTATAGGTTTCGTGACGGCTATTTGCGTCAGTTGACGGAGGATCATTCGGTAGGAGAACATTTGATATATAATGCCTTAGGGGCTTCTCAGAGCGTTTTTGTCGATTGTTTCGACATAAGCGATATGCTCCTCGATGGAGACGCCTTGCTGATATGCTCCGACGGTTTGTTCGACATGGTGTCGGAAAGTATAATAGAAGACAGTCTCAAACAAAAGTTTTCTCCGGCACAGCTTGTCGCTTTGGCGAATGAGGCAGGAGGAAAAGACAATATCTCTGTGATAGTCGCCTGGATTATGAAAGAAGACACTCACAAAACATAATAATAAAAAAGTATTAAACAGCAATATAGCATCTTTTTATGGGAAATAAAAAAATAGTAGATAAATTTGATAAATACTCTTATGCGCGTCAGCGGGAAAAGGCCTTGCGTCTTGCATCAGATGAATTTAAGGAGCACTGTCACAGGCTGCATCAGTATGTGAACTTCGCTAACGAATATAACAGAACGTCGTCTTACGAGGTGCCGTCGAATTTAAACAATCATTATCTGTTTATAGGGAAAGAGGGAACCGGAAAACGTGATGCGGCGCAACTGTTATATATGTATTTCAAGAAGCGTTATATCTCGATGACTTTTCAGGACGTTGACGTTAGCATGTTGCTTAATTCCACCAACGGCTTCCCCAATGCCTTGGAGGAAACTTTCAGCGAAAAGGACAATACGACTTTCTTTGTGCGAAATGCAGAGTTGCTGTCGCAAAAGGGTTTAATCGGAAACACTACGGGGATAGAAGCTTTGACGATGGCCATAAAAGACCTGTCGAACGTTGTGGTAGTGTTGTCCGGAAAGACCGATATGCTGACGGAGATGCTTAATATGAGCGAAGATGCAAATGACCTTTTCCCAGCGAGTCGTCATTTTTATTTTCATGATGCGGATCCATGTATGCTTATGGCGGAGACGATGCAATGGATTTCCAGATATCGGATGGAGATAACGGAAGAGGCGGTGATAAAGTTGAGAAACTATTATGAGCACGTATATGCTTTACGTGGGGCGAAGTTTAATAACTTCAAGTTTGTTGAAGACTTGTTCTTTGATGAGATCTTGGGCAATCTTTCGCAGAGAATTGATTACGAAGATAATCCGAGCGATTTTATTCCAAACGGGCCGCGTCCCGGGTATGTGTCTGCCTATTGTGATGACGATGATTTTTTGGATGATGAAATCTCTTCGGAAGACACTTCGGAAGACTCTTCCGATGACGACATGAAGCTTGACGAGATGTGGGAGGCTTTGGATCAAGAATGCATGTCGGATTGTGATGATGCTGAGAGAGAGTCAGGGTTGCCTGACGAGCAGCGTGTAACAAAAAGCGTGGCTTGTGACCAAAGTAGTTGGGATGAATTTCTAAAATCGGAAGGTATTTCCTTTGAGAGTCCTAAGATTACGGAGGCGAATGCACCGTCGGTAGAAGAGCAGAGACAGAAGTTGAGCTATACCATTATAGCTGCTGACATTCCGGATTTCAAGCAGGTGGATCCCGGGCCAGCATTACAGCGTTTAGATTCTCTTGTCGGGATGGAACAGGTTAAAAAGAATATCTTCAAT
>JAQVPY010000171.1 GCA_028701815.1 Bacteroidales bacterium
GCTATTCTGTCGAAAACTTTAGAAAATTGAGCAAGGAAGATCGAAACGCAGTGGTCTCCTTTATAGAAGCGATATAATTTTTTCATAATAATAGTTTATAAATTTGCGTTATTATTTTAGGAATCGGATCTTTTGTCGTCCGGTTCCTTTTTTGTAATATGATGAAACAACTGAAATATTCTGCCTTTATATTGTTCGGATTACTGATCCTCGTTATGATCATAACGACAGTCCTCGAAAAGTTATATGGCACTGCTTTCGCCCGTAATATATACGGGTCCCCGCTTTTTGTAGCCCTCTGGGCAATAGCAACACTCCTCGCTGTAATCTATATGGTGAAAAGCCGCCTGTATAAACGCATCCCTGCCTTTTTGATACATTGCGCCTTCATCGTTATACTCGTAGGCGGATTTATTACGTGGCTCGCAGGCGAGCGTGGACACATCCATCTGATAATTAATGATACAGTTTCTTCTTTTACTGACTCTCACGGGAAACAAAGGAATCTCCCTTTCGAAATATCCTTAAAACAATTTGAGATTGCCTATTATCCGGGCACTCAAACACCTATGGATTTTATCAGCCGTGTGGCTGTCACTGATGCAGATGAAACAGTGAAAAGAGAGATATCTATGAATAATATAGCGTCTTTTCATCATTACCGCCTTTATCAGACCAGCTACGACAAAGATATGAACGGATGTACCCTTACCGTGTCTTATGACCCTGTCGGGATATCAATCACTTATGCCGGTTATTTGCTATTGTTCATCTCTTTTGTCGCGTTTTTTTTCGATAAAAAAAGCAGATTCAGGATACTGATTAAAAGCCCATCGCTTAAACAGCCTGCACTCATTATTCTTCTTGTCATTCCTCTGATGTTCTCTGTAAATACACTTTCTGCCGACAACAATTCCCGTCAAGATGTTACTGCGCATAACACACGTCCAAATATTGTCGCCAGCCCAAAATCAACACCTGCTCCTAAAGTCCTCCCAAAAGATGTGGCGGAAGATTTTGGATATTTACAGGTGCTTTATAACGGAAGAATTTGTCCCCTCTCTACATTCGCAAAGGATTTTACCTCTAAACTGTATGGAAAACCTTCTTATAACGGCTATTCAGCCGAACAGGTGCTGACAGGGTGGATGTTTTATTTTTCGGACTGGCAACAGCAGCCGATGCTCAAGATCAAAAAACAGGCAACACGCGAACGTCTCGGCACTGACGGGAAATACGCCTGCCTTGAGGATTTTTATAACGCTGCGAATGAGTACAAACTCGAAGGTCTAAACTTGGAAGACACTCGTGTAATGAGTGACGCTATCGAAAAGCTCGGCATCATCACAATGCTCTATTCGGGAGAACTGCTGAAAATCTATCCCGTCGCCGACTCAACAGGCTCCGTTCAATGGTTCGCACAAAACAACAATTTGCCGACATCTCTACCTGAAGATAAATTGATTTTTATCATGAAATCCATGGACTATATCCACGAGAAGATAATATCCAAAGATTATGATGAGGTGAAATATCTTGTTGAAAAAACGGCTTTATATCAGCAGCGCGAAGCCGGAAATGCTTCTCTGTCGCCTAAGGAAATCAAAATGGAAACACTTTATAACAAGTTGGATTTTCTGCGTCCCCTGTTTATGTTTTGTATAACTCTCGGACTGATATCGTTTGTTTATAATTGCGTCTGCCTGATACGGACTGCAAAGCCTAAAAGATGGGCGAAGAACATCCTCCTCGCAGTGGTGATTTTTATCTTTTCGTATCTGACACTTATGATTGCTTTGCGCTGGCATATTTGCGGACATGTCCCTCTTTCCAACGGGTTCGAGACTATGCAGTTTATGGCATGGTGTTCTTTGTTGCTTGTCATGATAATAAATAGACGTGTTTTTGCTGCCCTGCCGTTTGGATTGTTACTGTGCGGACTGACGTTGCTCGTTTCTATGTTGGGAGCGAGTAATCCGCAGATAACGCCATTGATGCCGGTGCTGTCGTCACCGCTTTTGTGTATTCATGTTGCAGTGATAATGATAGCTTATTCGCTGATGGGATTTGCCATGCTTAACGGTGTTACCGCTTGTGTGTTGCGGACGTTTAATAAGGATTGCGACGAGCAACTGGAACGTCTCGCCGTTGTCAGCCGTATAATACTTTATCCGGCAGTATTTTTAATCGCGATTGGAATCTTTATTGGTGCCGTATGGGCTAACATCTCGTGGGGACGTTATTGGGGCTGGGACCCGAAGGAGACGTGGGCTTTGATAACGATGCTGGTCTATGCAGCTGCGCTTCATACGGAGTCGCTGCCCAAATTCAGAAATCCGCTATTCTTGCATGTCTTTACAATAATCGCCTTCTTATCGGTGCTTATAACCTATTTTGGTGTCAACTTCCTGCTTGGAGGAATGCACAGCTACGCGTAATAATATTATCTGTATTGATTCGGACTGACTCCGACTTTCTTTTTAAACATGCGGCTGAAATGTTGTGGGTATTGAAAGCCCAGCTCGTAGGCGACTTCGCTTACGCTTTTACGTGGATCTAAAATTCGTTCCTTTGCGATGTCAATAGTCTTCGACTGAATAAATTCCATGGCGGAAATACCGGTTTCCGTTTTTATCAGATCACCGAAATAATTTGGCGACAGATGCAGTCCATCGGCAAAATATCTTACAGAGGGCAGCCCCAATTGTTGAGGTTTGTCGGATGTGAAATAGTCATTTAACAGAGTCTCGAATCTTTCGAGGATATCTTTATTATCGTTTTCGCGGGTGATAAACTGACGATCGTAGAAGCGGGTGCAATAATTCAGCATCAACTCTATGTAAGATACGATGAGAGTACGGCTGTGTTTGTCGACGGGACGTTGCAATTCTGTTTCGATATTATGAAGGCAATCGATTACGACTTCTTTCTCTTTTTCGGAGATATGTAATGCTTCACGGGATTCGTAAGAGAAGAAAGTGTAGTTTTTGATGTTACGGCCTAATGCTGAACCGCGTAACAGATCCGGATGAAATACTAAAGCAAGTCCCTTAGGTTGAAACACCTCTCCGTTATCTTTAACGCCCACAATTTGCCCGGGTGCAATACAAACAAGAGTTCCTTCCTGATAGTCGTAATAGTTGCGACCGTATATCAAGTCGCCGCATTTCACCTGTTTCAGAAAAATCGCGTAAAAGCAAAACATTTGGCGCGCGTGGTGCATTGGGGAACATTTCGACCAGTCAACTACACTGACCAAAGGGTTTAGCGTTTCTACTCCGCAAAAATCGTTATATTCGCTAACATAATTGATGCATTTAATCTCGTCCATTACAGGTTGATTTATAAGATAATTATGCAAAGGTAAACGTTTTTTCAATATAGAGACAGTCTGCTAAGGTCTATCAGTAAAAATGGTATGTAAAACTGTAATTGGGGTTAATATTTTCATAATACATATTGAGCTGACATGAAAATAATCCGCGACAATTGTTAACTTTGCAGCCAAACAGTAATGTTAAAGACAATGAGAAAGACTGCAATAATTGTTACGGCTATGGTTCTTTCCTGTGCGGACGGAAACGTAATCATAGAAGCTATGACTTCCGCCGAGTGCAAAAATGGTGGCGAGAAACTTGTGATAAATTACAGCTTTCAGAGTACTCCTTTTGGAGATGTGATCATCGCTTCTACGGAAAAGGGCGTATGCTATCTGGGGTTTGTGGAAGAAAGTCGCCCGGAAGCTTGCAATATTCTTGTCGGGAAATTTCCCAAAGCAAAATTTTTCATGAAAACAGATGAACTGCAACATGATGCTATGAGTGCTTTTATGGATGCGGGTATAGATTACCATGATGGAACAGGTGATTCTCACAGACTCCCGGACAAGTCTCCCCAAATCCGGCTTCATCTTAATGGCACCTCGTTTCAACTCTCGGTATGGAAAGCTTTGCTTGAGATTCCTTATGGCGCGACTACCACTTACGGTGACATTGCAGCGAAGATTCATAACCCCCAAGCCTGTCGCGCCGTAGGCTCTGCTGTCGGCGCCAACCCTGTCGCATATATCATACCCTGCCATCGAGTAATCTGCTCAACCGGCGAAATCGGCAACTACCACTGGGGGG
>JAQVPY010000026.1 GCA_028701815.1 Bacteroidales bacterium
AAATGCTTCGAGGACTATCTTAACAAGCAGGAATACCTCAAAGCGATGATTTGCATGCTCGATTTTTTTGAGATTGCTTCGCAGTATATAACTGCCGTTTTATTTACTTTAATGAAAGAGGAGTCGCTACTCAATGATAAGGAGCTTGAGAAAGTAATAAATATTATTGACACGAAGAGATCTCTGTCTTTCGGGGACTGGGCAAACGACATATTTTGTCCCGTCGCAAAAAAAGCGCATAACGTTTTACCGGAATCAGCACTCGCCTCCATGATTTGCGAGAAGGTATTTCCTAAAAAGAACAATCTTTTCACTAATTGGGGAAAAGAGCCGAGTCTTGTATCCATCAGGAACAATTACAAAGGTCACGGATCTTTATTATCAGAAGAGATATACAAAAATGTAATCTATTCCGTTGAATCTCGTATTTGGCTGTTCCTTGAAGGAATGATGCCATTAAAGGAGTATTCCTTTTTCTCCTATAATGCAACGGAAGAAAAAGCAACGTTCTTCAACCGTTGCGACCAAAAATACGAAAACGGGCTGCCTATTGATAAAAGCATAAAAAGCAATCATATATATTTTTATCATCGTTCATCGAAAAAATTATACGATGCAAGTCCTCTCCTGATTTATGATCAGGTGGGATTTGTTTATATTTTTCAAACTTTGAAAGATGAAAATATGTATTTCATCTCCGCAAATGAAAAAGCTGTCCCCCTAACTACAATGGACTACAATGATGATTTTGACGAATTATTCAAACGTTTTGTTCCATCCTTTGACATCAACAAAGAAAAAAACTGGGATGAAATATTAAAATTGGTTATAGGGGAGACTAAATCTTTTTTAGCCAAGATATATAAAGAAAAAAAATACAACAGGGAGTTATTTGTCGACAGAAAAGTACTGTCTTCATTTTTCAGGGAGTTTATTTCGGGCGACAAAACTCTTTTTCCTCTTTTGGGAGAAGCAGGACAGGGAAAAACAAACCAGCTGTGTTTTTGGGGAGAGTCTTTAGTGAAGAGCAACAGGGCAGCATTTCTTTTTAGCAGCAACGAATTCTCTAACATCACAATAGAAGAAAAATTACGTAATATCTTTTCTTTTAACAAAAGGAAGCCTATTGAAAAGCTATTGGACAACTTGCATGATAAGGCTCAGGAAAACAACGAGTACATTTTTTTCATCTTTGACGCACTTAACGAATGCTTAAATTACAAAGATTCGGAAAACATAGGAGATGGAGCATTGGACATCTATCATGATATTAGGAAGTTGCTCGTCAGTGACAAATATCCTCGTTTCAAGACCCTGTTTACCATACGCAGCTACACATGGAAAAGACTGATACAAAAAGAATTATGTAAAGAAGATCCTTTTATGTTCACACTTGACGAAGGAAAAGAAATATCCATTAGCGGCTTCACAGATGAGGAACTAATCTCGGCATACACTTCTTACAGCAGGTTTTTCCAGACTCTCACAACCATAGAAGAGCTTTCATCACAAGAATTTCGGCCCGTTTTCATAAGATTAAAAGACCCGTTAATATTGAAAATTGCCTGCACCAACTATATGCAGAAAGTTTTTCCGAGAGACATCTCCGCTTTTTCATCCATCAACTTATTCGAGCTAACGATGAAAGAGCTTGTCAACAACTACGCAGGTAACATTCAGAGAGACATCCTCGAGGAATTTGCAGCAATTCTGCATAATGAATATTGTAAGGGCAATCCCAAAGACAACATATATATATCGGATTTAAAACAGGCCTTCAACAACAGTTCTTCTCCTCTATATTCTATAGCTCAAAACCTGTTAACCGACGGAGGAGAAGGGACTTCCATAGCATACGGTGAATTGCTAAGCAAACCCGGCAAGCCGATTTTACGTCTTATAGAGTCTGACGAATTAAGCACCTCCGACAACGAGCAGATACAATTTATCTACGAACGTTTTCTCGAATATATGTTAGCGAAAGCGTTTATAAAAGAAGAAAGAAGGAAGACCAATGGCAGCAGAATAATTTCTGCCGACAGCTATATCAAAGAATTACAGCTATCAGGAGCCAACGTCGTTATTATGGGCGCATTGAGGAACGCTCTCATCATGACTTTTCTTGAAGATGGCGACAGCAGCACCATCCGCACACTTGCACTTACAGCAAATAAAGTCGACAATTATGAGGCGATGCTCTTAGTTACCGATGTCTTAAATGTTATGGTCAGAGAAAATTATGAAGACGATCTCAACAATCTTATTTCGGCAATCATTGCCGATGGCGGTAACGATCTGAAATCCATAATAAACGAGTTCAAGGTCCTGACACAGCGCATCGAAATCGGAAAAGGGACAGAAGAAGAAGTAATAAAACAGCTTGAGCTCATTGGGCAGATCAATCCGGTTGCGAAAATGCGGGAGCTTGCCTCTATGACTATGAACGGCATTTTTCAAACCGATTATTTTAACGAAGACTTATATAACAACCCTTCGCAATTATACGATCATTTATGGCGACTTCTACTCGACCCCATCGACAAGGTCAGAAATGGCATAAGCCTCTATGTTTACTACCTTTCTAAGGTCAATGAGACTTCAGGATATTCTCCCGTTAAAGAAAATATCGCAGATAAGATCGTAAGGGAGATATTCAAAAAAATCGACACCTATTCAATCGGCTCAATACTATTTTCTTCACAAAAACGAAAGGAAGCGATAGAGCTAATTGAATCCGGGGTACGAAATGCTTTAGTGTTGATAATAGACAGTCTGGTTTTAGAGACGCCTCCCAACTATGAACGTACAAAGATACTTAAAGAGCAAATTGAGATCGCATTTCGCCATTTTACCGGCAACTTCGCCTTAGTAAAAATCGTTATGCCTCTTCTTAAAACCGTTCTGCGTCGCCAGGTTACAGTTCAAGCAATGTATGTGAACAATTCCGTAGAATATCAAAGGTTCTGGAATGACGACTGCATTCCGCCGACAGCAGAAGACGGCGATCATTGGAGCAGATACAAGTACAAACTCCTGGCTCCATTTTTAAGAGATTATTATAAACAAGAGCACTCAGGCGACGGGGCTTCTGACACCGCTTATGATTTCAGAAATTATTACCCCGTAGTCCTCGACGCATATACAAAAGGAGACAGTTTCTCCTATTTCCTTCTTGAAAGAGTATTGGTAATTCAAGGCCTTTGCAATTGGGAACGCATCAGACCCATCGTCGTAAAATTCTTTGATGAATACAGAGATAATCCGCTTTTCGACTATTCGCAAATGTCTATGTTATATGTCTTATTTCAAATAATAATAAAAAGCGACGTCCCCCCACCTAAGGAGATGTTCGATATTTTTTATCGGGAATGTGACGATTGGGAAAGACGCTGCAAGGGATTATTTAACGCTCATAATAATTACTTTGCCAATCATGGCAACCCCTATAAACAATACATGATGAACTGGTATAGTATTGTTTACTGCCGACATACGGGAGATGGAAACGCCAAAGAAGGTGACGAGACTCCTGTTCCGATATTTTACAAGATGGTAAAAGATGCCTACAACACAAAAGACAAAGAGCTGTTTTTCAACTGCATAGAAAACATTTCCGTCTCAGTATCCGATTTCGGACAATGGAAAACGGCATTACCTCTACTAAAATATACCATGGATTTAATAACCGAGCAAAAGGAAATTGATGAAATAGACGCGATACAAATCCCGGGACGCGACGACTATAACGTGCCCATCACTTCTTTTTTCGGAAAAGTTTTAGGGACCATTAAAAATTATTTTCCTAAGGAAGTAGATTCTTTCGTTAAAAAAGAACTTTCTAATTCAAGATATCCGGGGATAGACAAATATCGTGAGGACATCCTTAATTACAATCCCAGCGGAGAAACTATCGGGGACTTGCTGACGCATAAATTCGGCAATTTTATCGTCTGGGGATTGATGTACAATGACGATATAGGCTTGTTCGCCGAAAAGACATACGCTTTCGGCTCAACCACCAAAGACTATTTCGACTGGTTTGACTCGGTTATCAGATTAGCTTTTAAAAGCTTATTTAATGTCAAAATATAATATATGAGTTTATCAAAGATGATTTTTTCAAATGTTCTGTTTTTTTTTCTAATAATAGGAGAATGTACGGCACAAAATGTTAATAATAATAACGACGACAATATAATGATAATAGCACATAGAGGAGGTGCCGGATTAGCTCCGGAGAATACTATAGCCGCATTAAAAAAGGGGATGGAAGCAAATGCCGATTATCTCGAAATTGACATCCATCAAACTGCCGACAAGCGGCTGGTCGTTTGTCACGACCGCAGCATCAACCGCACCACTAACGGCAAAGGTAAAATTTCGGATATGGAAGCCGATGAAATCCGTTCATTTCGGATTATGGATGGCAATACAATTACCGATTACACTATTCCCACTCTGGACGAGGTCTTTCAGTTTGTTAACGGCAAGACGAAACTTCTCATAGAAATAAAAAAGAAGAAAAATACATATCCCGACATCGAAAGACTTTTATTGGAAATGATTGAAGAATACAATGCATGGGATTGGGTTGTCATTCAATCGTTTAACGATTATACTCTTCAAAAGCTGCATTCCATGAACTCGACGGTAAGGCTTGAAAAGCTTCTATTCTTGAGATTATCCAAACGATATATTCTTGACACGGGGGGGATTTCCAAATTCGACAGCACAAAATACTCATACATATCTACTTTTAATATATGGAAAGGCGTGTTAAAACCGAAATTCGAGCAAGGAGTACGCAGTTGGGGCAAAGAGATTAAAGTGTGGTGTATTGACGACCCCTCAGATTTATCCGACAAGGTACATCCCGACGGGATCATTACAAATCGTCCCGATGTATGGGCTCAACAAAAACAGTGAGTATTCCAGAAATCGTTTGACTCAATATACTGGCTCATTGTCATACTCCATTTATCGGGCATACGCGGAGCAAAGATACCGGGGAAAACCGTTTTAAGTGTCGGCTCCGCCTTATTATAAAGTATCAGATTACACTCGTTAGTATTGGTTAACAAAGGCGTCGTGCGACAGTTTTTATTTAATAATAAGACATTAAATCCGTTCCTGTCCACGCGCGTTAAGCATCTCCGTTCCTGTTCGCTTAAAGCATCTAAAGAGACCACATTACAATTACCTATTCCTTCGGGAAAATGTTTGTCGTCAATTACAAACGAGAGCCTCGCAGTATTTTCATACCATGCAAAATTGATAAAAGCGTCGCCGAAGTTGGCAAAAAGATAATGAAAGACTTCCGACAAAGAAGTGGCAAACGAAGGGAAAAATTTTGAGCCCGCTGCTGATAACCTCACATTTATTTCCGCATCCGAATAGGCACATTTATTTAAACATGTTCTGTATTCGTCGTTTATCATTTCAAAATGAGTTAAACAATGAAAAGCATCAATGGGTAGTATCTTCAAATCGTCAGCTTCTATCATTTTTTTGCTTCTTACAAAGGGTGATAATAATTGCTGTAACGATAAAAAATATCAGAATATATGCGATCAGGCGGAAGGAAAGAGTTCTCGTTTCTATCGGAAACATATCGGAAAACAGGTTTGTCGCATCAGTCAATGTAGAAAACACCGTAAGGAAGGTCAACAGCAGCAACAACATATTCAAACTCTTATCCGAATTACTTGCTCTTTCAGCGGCATCTCTTTCGACAAAATGCTGGAGTCTGTCGAGTTCCGCATTGATGTCCAGCCCCTTATCCATTGACTCGTAAATAATTTGAGGAAGAAAATTATAAGATATTTTTCTAAAGCGGTATGATTTTTCAAAGTCGAAGAAATCATCTTCAAGCTCGGATTTTTTAGCGCCCTTTTCCACAAGTTTCTGATTGATATTAAACAAATAGCTTTTCAAAAAGAAGGCATGGATATAACACAATTTAAAATAACTTTCCTCCCAGTTTTGCATAACATACTGATTAGGGTTATTGGCGAGAATCGTAAATGTGTCAAATAACGCCAGGGCTTTCCAATTGTTGAACACCGACACCAAATGATTATCAATGACAAATTTAAAATACTCTTCGGAAGATCTATTGTTATCGTTTTCGTCACTAAGGGAACCCACACGCGACAATGTACCCAATTCGAAAAGGAGCTTATTGTTAACCATACTCTGCTCTTTCGTGTCAATAATCTGAAAGACTTTCATTTTATTGCCATTTTCGATAAGATCATTATAAGTTGCAGCTGAATTATCATTTTTCAGGAAGTTCATCAAAAGGGCTATCACTTCAAGAAAAGCGTCTCCCACATTATTCTTTGAGTATCTTCTAACCTCTCTAAGCACGCAATGTGCAGAAGTCATATCATTAAGATCTTCACAGGTTTCAGAGATTGAAATAGAATAGATAACCACATCGAATGGCATAAGATACAAATCAATAGCTTTGGCATTAAATTCGTATTCCCGACCATTTAGCAGATGCATAACGCATTTTTTATCTTCGAGGGGAAGATGGAAAAATGAGCTCTGCAACAAAAGTTCATCGTCGACATTAGATGCGTCGGGGCACATACAATTAACGAAACGTTTATAATATACGCTACAATAATTATTATACTTGTCGACGTCATATTTTGTTTCTGTCCATCTTGAATCGGATTTCAAGACATCTGCTTTTGACAATTTAAGAGAGAAACTGCCGCACAAAAAGGAAGTTATCGATGATTTCATAATTTGCAAATGTAATGTTTTTTTATTAAGAAACAAAAGAGTATTTTTGAATAACGAAATATCTTTTCATTTTTATTCGTATATTTGCCGATTAAACAATATGAAAATATGGCAACAAGCAATATGGTAATCGACTTATTTGTACCTTGTTTTATAGATCAATTTCATCCGGAGACGGCATTTAACGCCATCAAGGTTCTCGAGAGATGCGGGCTAACTGTGAACTACAATCCGGACCAGACAGATTGCGGCATGGAGGAATACAACGCAGGCTATTGGGAACAGGCCAAGGTTCTGGGAGAAAAGTTTCTGTCGGATTTCAGCGGCGACAACCCGATTGTCGGGCTGTCCACCGCATGTGTGGCTTATATACAAAACAATTTCCAGTCGATTTTTTATAATTCCGGTAGTCATTTACAATACAAAAAGGTAGAAACGAACATCTACGAATTCACCGACTTCCTTGTCAACGGTATGGGAAAGACCGATTTCGGTTCTCGTTTCGAGGCAAAAGCGACATATCATGATTCTTGTCATGCCCTAAGAAAATACAAATATCCCCTGATAAATGAGCCGCGTATGCTTCTCAAAAATGTTGAAGGATTAGAGTTGATAGAGATGAAGGATTCGGATGAGTGTTGCGGTTTTGGGGGACTTTTCTCGTTGAAATACAGTCCCATTTCATCTGCCTTAGCCGAATTAAAAGTCCGCAATGCCATTGATGCCGGTGTAACACATATCATCTCGGCCGACTGGTCATGTCTGATAAATCTTGATGCCTATATAAAGCGTCACGACCTGCCGTTGCACACATTACACATAGCTGACGTTCTATCATCATCAATATAGCCTTTATGACAGAAGACATTTTTTACCAAAGGATAGCCTCAGCGCTTAATTTAGACATTGTCAACGTAAAAAACACATGCGTTTTATTAGACGATAAAAACAGCATACCGTTCATCGCCAGATACAGGAAGGAGATGACCGGCAGTTTAGACGAAGTTGAGATCACCGCCATTCAGACCTTACTGCAGAAGTTCAGGGATATTGAAAAACGCAGAAAGTTTATCTTAGCTACCATAGAAGAAAGCGGTAACCTCACTGAAGAATTAAATGAAAAAATTTATTCTGCGGAGACCATGGAAGAGTTGGAAGACTTATATCTTCCTTTTAAGCCGAAGAAAAAAACGCGTGCTTCCGTTGCTAAAGAACGAGGTTTAGAGCCGCTGTCGAAGATTATCATGATGCAGCGAGAAGCAGATATTAAGGCTCTGGCAGCAAAATATATCGATGAGGAAAAAGGCGTTACTTCTGTAGAAGATGCCATTGCAGGTGCTTCGGACATCATCGCAGAATGGGTAAACGAGCACACATATACTCGTTCGAGGATAAGACATCTATTTGAGACACAAGCGCATATCACTTCAAAGGTAGTCAACTCCAAAAAAGAAGAAGGTGCCCTATATTCGCCTTATTTCGACTACGACGAGCCAATAAAAAAAGTCCCTTCTCACCGCGTATTAGCTGTGTTTAGAGGTGAAAATGAAAAGGTCCTGCGTGTTAGCGTCGCTCCCGACAGCGAGCAGGCGTTGGAAATCATCAATAAGATCTTTATAAAAAACGCTACCGAGTCGGCAAAAATCATTGAAAAAGCCATAAAAGATTCATACAAGAGGTTGTTAGAACCCTCCATAGAGAATGAGATCAGAAATATGGTCAAGGAAAAAGCCGACAAGGCCGCTATTTCCGTCTTTGCCGACAATTTACGCCAGCTGTTGATGGCACCACCTCTTATTGGCAAAAACGTCTTAGCCATAGACCCGGGATTCAGAACCGGCTGTAAGATAACCATTTTAGACAAAACCGGGAAACTACTAAACAACATCACCATATATCCGCACCCGCCAGAAGACAAGGTCAAAGATGCCATAAACAAGCTGACATATCTTGTCGAGGCTTATAAAATTGATGCCATTGCCATCGGCAACGGCACGGCAGGACGCGAGACTGAGAATTTTATCAAACGTATTCATTTCAACAGAGATGTTATTGCCGTGATGGTAAACGAAAGCGGCGCCTCCATATACAGTGCTTCAGCCATCGCACGTGAGGAATTCCCCGATTACGATCTGACTGTCAGAGGCTCCGTTTCCATCGGCAGACGATTAATAGACCCGTTAGCCGAATTGGTAAAAATCGATCCTAAGTCCATTGGTGTCGGACAATATCAGCACGACGTAAACCAAAAAGAGCTTCAAAAGAGCCTCGAGCAGGTTGTGCAAAGTTGTGTAAACAGTGTGGGCATTGACATAAATACTGCTTCGGAGCAACTTTTAACATACGTGTCGGGGATAAGTCCCCTGATTGCAAAAAACATTATAAGCAGAAGGGATAATTTAGGTCCTTTCAAATCTCGTTATCATCTAAGTTTAGTTCGATGTGTGGGCACAAAGACGTACGAACAGGCTGCAGGCTTCCTCAGAGTTAGAAATTCCGAAAATCCTTTGGACAACACTGCAGTACACCCCGAGGCTTATCATATTGTCCAAAAGATGGCTGACAACATGAAATGCACTATCAAAAAATTGATAAACAACAAAAAGGCGATTGAATCCATAAAATTAGCCGATTATGTTGAAGAAGGCTTCGGTTTACCGACCCTGACAGACATCAAGAACGAGTTATTGAAACCCGGACGCGACCCGCGATGCGAGTTTGAGATTTTTGAGTTTGACAGCAACATTCACTCCATTGAAGATTTAAAAGAAGGCATGATATTACCCGGCATCATCACAAATATCACGTCGTTTGGAGCTTTTGTGGACATCGGAATACACGACAACGGACTTGTACACATCTCACAATTAGCAGACAAATTTGTCTCCGATCCATCGACAGTTGTGAAGTTAAATCAAAAGGTTCGAGTTAAAGTCCTTGATGTCGACTTGCGCAAGAGCAGAATATCACTCTCTATGAAAAATATTTAATCACCATTAAACGTTTAGATTAAGAATATTAACAACAAGTGTATGAAAAAAAACCGCTTTACTAAAACAATATTTCTATCCATTATTATTTCTATCATCTCTTATGGAGCGCAAGCGCAGATAGTGAAGGCATACGGTGCTTTTGGCACCAATCTGTGTCAGGTTGATGGAGATCAGGCGTTCGGATACCGCAAATTTGGGGTAAATGTCGGAGTAGGTTCGGAAGTCAGTTTAAGTGATCTGTTATCTATTTCCATTGAAGCAAACTTCAATCAGAAGGGAGCATACAGAAAAATGTTAATCGACTCAATACCGGCTGCGGGACAAGATGTGATTTCGTCAGGTAAATACAAGCTCACATTAAACTATGCAGAAGTACCTGTTATTTTTCATGTAACCGATCGTACGAAGATATTTAAGGTTGGAGTTGGATTTTCCGTAAGCCGATATGTCTCTTCGCCAAAAGAGATAGAAGAAAGGATGAATGCCACGAATTACATTATATATAACAACAACACCGAATTAGTACAGAACGAGTCGACGCTCAAATATCTGATTGTATATCCGGAAAACGGCGATTATTTAATCAGCTATGCTGATTTCGAGCCCGAAGTAGAGAGCGAAAAGGGGTTTGAATATTTGGATCTTGTAAGAGAATGGAATGCGGAACATTCAAAAATCAGACCTTTCGATTACAGCATCATCGGCGATTTAAACGTACAGATATGGAGAAATCTCAAATTTAATTTCAGATTTGCATATTCATTACGTTCCTTACGTACAGTAGATTATTACAGAGACGGCTCTGTTATTGACACTGACAACGGTGTAAAATACTTTTGGGACGGTGAATATCTTGCTTTCAGAAGGAAGGAATTCAACAACTCGCTAACATTCAGACTTATATGGGCTTTTAACGAAGAACAGACCGTTCAAAACAAGATCAGACAAAAAACGCGCGGAGGCGATATAAGATAATAATTATGAAAAAAGACGAAGCAGAAATTAAGATGACAGCAAAGATGGCATACGATTTAGCGTATGACTACGATTTACAATACGGTTTTTGTCCTCAATGTGTAATAGCAGCATTACAGGATGTATTAGAAGACATTCCAGACGATTTAATCAAGTCGGCACAACCCCTTAGCGGGGGCGGATGTCTTACGGGAGTTGGCACCTGCGGCGCCCTCATGGGGGGATTACTGGTAATAGGCCATTATCAAGGAAGGACGAGAGAGCAGTTTGGCAAGGCTAAACAGCTAAAATGTCTGATGACAGGGAAAGAGCTTGTAGAGAAATTTATGGAGAAATACGGCAACGACATTACCTGCAAGGGATTACAAACATCTTTCTGCGGACGTTCTTTCAACAACTGGAATCAGGATGATGCCCAGGCTTTCAAAGAAAGTCCCTGCAAAAAATGCTGTGCGGAATTGACAGGAGATGTGGCAAAATGGGTCATTGAGTTATTATCATAAAAATTTTATTAAAAAAACGCACAATTAATAAAAAAGTATTACTTTTGCAAATCAAATTATTGAGTAGTAAAAAAGAAAAATTTAGAGAGATGTATTTGACTCCAGAAATTAAAGCTGACATTTTTAAAAAGTACGGAAAATCTGAAAAAGATACCGGTTCTCCGGAAGCGCAGATTGCTTTATTCACATTTAGAATCAAGCATTTGACAGAACATTTGAAAGGCAACAAAAAAGACTTATTCACTTCACGTTCATTAACTCGTTTAGTCGGTAAGAGAAGGAAACTTCTGACTTATTTAAAGACTAATGATATCGAAAGATACAGAGCTATTATCAAAGAACTCGGATTAAGAAAATAATTTTTTGAGAAGCACGCAAGAATAGAGAAAAGGCAATTAGTTGTTGATTGCCTTTTTTTATGCTTTTAGTGCTTTTCATATATTAATCTGTATTATATTAACAATAAATAAATTATTAATGGAACCCATAACCCCAATTACAACCACATTTCAAACGCCGGACGGAAAGCAAGTTATTATTGAAACCGGCAAGTTAGCTAAACAAGCGAACGGTTCTGCAGTCGTTAGAGTCGGCAACACCATGTTGTTAGCTACAGTTGTTGCTAAAGAAGAAGCAGCAGACAACGCAGATTTTTTACCATTATCGGTAGAATATAAAGAAAAATATTATTCTGTCGGAAGGTTTCCCGGTGGATTTTTCAAACGCGAGACCAAGCCATCCGACTACGAAGTATTGATATCCAGGCTCATAGACAGAGCATTACGTCCATTATTCCCGGAAGACTTCCATGCCGAAGTACAAGTTCAGGTAACGCTTATTTCGGGCGACAAAAATGTTCCACCCGACGCATACGCCGCTCTCGCCGCATCAGCCGCCATCAATGTCTCAGACATTCCATTCCACGGTCCAATCTCAGAAGTTCGTGTTGCTCAAATCAACGGCGAATTCGTTATCAACCCCAACTTCGATGAAATGGAAAATGCCACGCTCGAACTTATCGTTGCAGCAGACAACAAAAACATCATGATGGTTGAAGGTGAATGCGAAGAAGTATCGGAAGACACTATGGTAGAAGCCCTCAAGTTTGCTCACGAGGCGATAAAGACCCAGTGCGATGCACAAAGCGAACTGATGTCTAAAGTCGACAAATGTCAGAACAAGTACGACTACTGTCATGAAGTTAACGACGAAGAGTTACGTAAACAGGTACACGATTTCTGCTACCCAAGATGTTATGAAGTAGCTAAATCACATACCGCGAACAAGAAACTCAGAAGTCAGATGTTTGACGATGTTAAAGCCGCCTTTATCGAAACCATCCCTGAAGAAGAAAGAGAAGAAAAGCAGTTTATGATCGAACGTTATTTCTATGATGCTGAAAAAAGCGGCGTTAGAAATTACATGCTCGACTCCCATAAACGTATTGACGGAAGAGACCTCGAAGAGATCAGGCCTATTTGGTGTGAAATCGACTGTCTGCCTTCTGCACACGGCTCATCAATATTCACAAGAGGCGAAACACAGTCGCTATGCGCTGTCACCCTCGGAACAAAATTGGACGAGCAAATCATTGACGGTGCCGTCGTTGAAAGAAAAGACAGAGTTATTCTACACTACAACTTTCCTTCGTTTGCTACAGGAGAAGTTAAAGCAGCCAGAAGCATCAGCCGCCGTGAAATCGGTCATGGAAACCTCGCACTGAGAGCCTTAAAAGGCATGATTCCTTCAGATTACGAAGAAAACCCATATACTATAAGAATCGTATCCGACATTCTTGAATCTAACGGTTCATCATCAATGGCTACCGTCTGTGCAGGGACCCTCGCACTTATGGACGCCGGCGTAAAAATGAAAAAGCCAGTTTCAGGAATAGCTATGGGACTTATCACCGACAACGATCGGTATATCATATTATCCGATATTCTCGGTGATGAAGATCACCTTGGCGATATGGACTTTAAAGTTACCGGAACACGCGACGGCATTACCGCATGTCAGATGGATATTAAAGTCGACGGTCTGCCATACGAAATTCTTGCTAAAGCTTTAAATCAGGCTAAACAGGGAAGAATGCACATCCTTGACATCATCTCCGACACAATCGCTGAACCGAGAAGCGACTACAAACCGTTCGTTCCGAGAATCGAAACTATCATCATAGATAAAGATTGTATTGGTGCTGTTATAGGACCCGGCGGAAAAGTTATTCAAGAGATACAAGCCCAAACCGGTGCTACTATCACCATTGACGAAATCGACGAAAAAGGATATGTACAGATTTTTGCTCCCGACTACGATGCTATCAATGCTGCTAAATTGAGCATCAGAAGAATCATTGCCAAACCGGAAGTGGGCACTGTATACACAGGTAAAGTTAAAAGTATCCTCGATTTTGGAGCTTTCGTAGAATTCTTACCCGGAAAAGACGGATTGTTACATATATCAGAGATCACATGGGAAAGGCTCGACGATGTAAATAAGGTATTGAAAGTTGGTGACACTATCGAAGTCAAACTTATTGAGATCGACCCAAAGACCGGCAAATACCGCCTCTCAAGAAAAGTATTGCTGCCGAAACCAGAAGGTTATGTAGCTCCTCCGGCAAGAGAACCGAGAGAAGCGAGAGAACCAAGAGAAGCGAGAGAACCAAGAGGTGATAGAAATGACAGAGGTCCACGCGACTCAAGAGGTCCACGTAATAACAACTTCAGAGGACATCACGATCACGACAATAACAGAAATCAGGAAAATTATGCTCCTCGTAAAAAAGAGGACGAAGAATAGCATTTTTTCTTAAAAATTTATAACTTTGTGGTTTGAATAGCGAATTTATATAAAATTCCGCGTCAAACTACAGAGTTATGAATATTACCATCGAAAAAAATCTTCTGCCGATAGGCGAAAAAGCCATTGACAGATACACTATCTCCAACAGCAACAAAATAAGCATATCCGTTCTTAACTACGGTGCAATAATTTCATCGGTAAAGGTCCCCGACAAGAATGGAAACAGTGAGAACATTGTTCTCGGCTTTGAAGATGTCAGCAATTATATATGCGAGGAATATCTTAGCAACTACCCTTATTGGGGGGCTGTCTGCGGCAGATGCGCCAACAGAATAGGTGAAGGGAAATTCATCTTAGACGGCAAGGAAATCCAACTTGAAAAAAATCATAACGGCAGTCACCTGCACGGTGGAATAGAAGGTTTCGATAAGAAGTTCTGGAGGGTAGCAGTCAAAGAAGGGAAAGACCATATCTCCCTTATTATGTCGTATACCTCCGTAGATGGAGAGGAGCACTATCCAGGCAGATTGAAAGTTGACGTAATATACACCTTAGCTGAAAACGACACCTTCTCCATTGCCTACAGAGCTACGACCGACAAGCCGACACCGGTAAATCTCACCAATCACACATATTTTAATCTTACCGGTAACGGGACCGACATAGCGAGAATGACAATCAAAGTTAACGCTTCTCATTTCACTCCGTTAAACGATAAGCTTGTTCCCACAGGTGAGATTATTGTCACCACCGGAACAAAATACGATCTCCAAGAGCCTGTTACTTTTGAAGAAGGGTTCAAAGAGCTTCCGGAGGGATACGACTTCAACTATATTTTAAAGGACAAGGGGTATTTAAAAACCGCTGCTTTTATCACCGACCCCATCACGGGGAGAAAGCTTAAAGTCGTCACCAGTCAGCCCGCCATTCAGGTTTATTCCGGCTATTGGTGTCCCCGAATATGCGATATAGGTGGCAGACTGTCAGGTGTAGCCTTAGAAACGCAACATTATCCCGATGCGCCGAATAAGCCGAATTTTCCTGGTATCATTCTGCGTCCAAAAACGACATATCGTCAGATCACCATTTGGAAGTTTTAGCATAATTTTATTTTTATGATAACTTTTTTAGTAGCATTAGCTCTGCTTATCATAGGTTACATCATTTATGGAAAAGTAACCGAAAGGGTCTTCGGCATTGACAAAGATCGCAAGACGCCGGCATTCACCAGGCAAGATGGCATGGACTATATCCCGATGCCCGCCTGGAAGGTATTTATGATACAGTTTTTGAATATTGCAGGATTAGGGCCTATTTTCGGTGCCATTATGGGGGCTAAATTCGGAACCGCCTCTTATTTATGGATTGTCTTCGGTTGCATTTTTGCCGGAGCAGTTCACGATTTCATGTCCGGGATGATTTCACTCCGCAGCGATGGCATCAGTCTCCCCGAAATTATCGGTGCCAACCTCGGGAAGCCTACCGAAAAGATTATGCGCGTTTTCACCATAATACTCATGATTCTTGTAGGGGCTGTGTTTGTAAGCGGTCCAGCCGGAATTCTCGCAAATCTCACCTCCGATAAGTTCGATGCCAACTTCTGGATCATTATCATACTAGTCTACTATGTATTGGCGACACTATTACCCGTAGATAAAATAATCGGCAAAATATATCCTCTCTTTGCCATAGCGCTATTATTCATGGCAGCAGGTCTGTTGGGCTATATCCTCATCGCTCAACCGAATTTGCCGGAGATAACCGACGGCTTGGCTAACAAACATCCAAATGCAGCCAACCAGCCGTTGTTTCCGATGTTATTCATAACGATCGCCTGTGGTGCAATATCAGGATTTCATGCGACTCAATCGCCGATGATGGCACGATGTATGAAAAACGAGAGACTCGGAAGGCCGATATTTTTCGGAGCTATGATAACAGAAGGCATCGTGGCTTTGATTTGGGCTGCTGCCGCAACATTTTTCTTCAGTCCCGAAGGTCAGCAATTCTTCGGCATCGCATCCGGGAGCAACATCAACAGCAATTCCGCATTGATTTTAGATAAAATAGCTCGGACATGGTTAGGTCCAGTCGGAGGCGTATTAGCCATTTTAGGTGCGGTCGCCGCCCCGATAACCTCAGGAGACACGGCATTACGCTCGAGCAGACTCATCATCGCCGACTTTCTTAAAATCGATCAAAAGAAAATCTCGAAACGGTTATTAATCTCCATCCCCATTTTCGTCGTCACCTTTTTCGTCCTATTTTACAGTTTAAAAGATAAAGACGGCTTTGAAATCATCTGGAGATATTTTGCGTGG
>JAQVPY010000027.1 GCA_028701815.1 Bacteroidales bacterium
CCGTAGTACTCGCCCCTAACGACAATGTGCCCTTTAAGTTGTCGGTGAGTAGGCTCATCTCATAGTTGAGAGTATTATACTCAGCCAATAAATGTTCGGCATAATGTAAAAATTTCTCCCCCGCAAGCGTGAGCGATAAATATGAGCCGTTTCTATTGAACAGCGGCAGACAAAAGGCACTCTCCAACTCAGAGATATGCTTGCTTACTGCCGGCTGAGATATGAAAAGCTCCTGCGAAGCCTTCGTGAAATTTAGATGATGCGCCGCCGAGACGAATACCTTCAATCGAAAATCTTCCATATAGTTTGTTTTTTACAAATATAATAAATCAGACCAAAAGCACTAAAATGGAAACGCCTAACGTCGTTAACGTCAGCACCGGCAGTAGGTTGTCAAGGTCCCCCTCCGGGAGTTTTCCGGAACCTCCGTCGGACTTCTCTCTCGGATTTCCCCCACAAGAATACTTCTGAGCTTTAAAGAGCTTAATTATGTGCAACACCAATATAGGCGTTATCACTAACGAGATGTAATATCCGTAAAGACAAAACGATGTAAGAGCCGCTGCAAAAAGAACAGCCTGATAATAACAGGCATTTCTATAACCGAGTTTCTGTGCAATGGTAGTTTTTCCGGAACGGCGGTCCTGCTCCATGTCGCGAATGTTGTTAAGATTTAATACGGCTACGGAAAGACACCCGATAGCGGTAGCAGGTAACAACACTCGCCATTCCCAATGCAATGTCTGTAAATAATACGAACCGCATACCGACAATATCCCAAAGAACAGAAAGACCATTATGTCCCCCATGCCTTTATATCCATAAGCATGGCGTCCTAAGGTATATGTGACGGCGGCAATAATCGCAGCAACCCCAAACGCTAAAAAAATCAGGGCATCTCGCAAAAACAACGTGCCGAAAGCTCTCCTTACAACCAATACTCCCAAAATAACCGCTAAAAATCCAAAGATGCCTATACACGATTTTATTCCTATTTCTGTCACAGCGCCCTGTTGCAAACCATATATCTTTCCCTGCCGGTCCTCATCATCAATTCCCTTCTGCCAGTCCCCCAACTCATTGGTCAGATTGGATAGAATCTGCAACGACACTACCGTAAGCAAAGTCAGCACAAAAAGGAACACATCAACATTCCCCATGATAAAACTCCCTAATATCACCCCCGAAATAGAGAGTGGAAGAGTTCGTAAACGGAGACTGTTGATGTATTGTAAGGTCTTATGCATTATTGTTTTTCAATAATTTTTGTTACCGCGTCAAGCATGGGCACAGTAGAGACTTCTTTTCCGACAGCATGTTTCATCCAAATGTTGGGAGTTAACCTTCCCACAGGATAAATACGCATGATTTCATCTGCGATGTTCTTCCCTTCAAGCTGCTGTTCGAGCTGAAATTCTATGAGATGTCCATAAGGATAATTTGGCAGATATAAAGGAACATCAATCATGTGCGAATAAATTGCAAGAATCGGCGAATCCTCTTCTCCAAGAATAGGAGCATAATACTGATTCCAAATCTCTTTTGCATTTTTGATGATTGTCTCTTTTAGCTCTACAACGGTAGCATCCGGATTTTCATAGAACCATTTCCATGAACGCATGTCCACAAGAGAAACGCCCATAATCTCATAACAGCCCCAGAAGATATCCAGCGTCATGGCATCCATAGCGTCAGAGTTATCATCATTATAGCCTAATAATTCCATATCGCGCATCTGAAACACGAAAGCCAATGCCTCAGTGAATGCAGTATTCGGGACGCCGTTCATAATATAGTTGTCAACATCATTAAGTGTTATCGTCTGCTCAACATTATGACCAAACTCATGAACAGCAATATTATATCCCTTATAATCCATGCCGTCGGCTCCGATACGAGTACGCAGTCTTGCCTTGTCAGAACGCATCTGAGCGCCCCATGCATGACCGGCTCCGCGCGACGGATCTACTTTTACCTTTGCACAGATACTGTTTGCCTTCTCTGCCGTGAAGCCAAGTTTTAACAGTATGTCGGGTAAGCCGTTCTGAAATGCGTCAGCCGTTGGATATAATTTACGCGTCTGTGCGGTCAGCAGGTCTTCGGAAATGCTGCTTCTCGACTTGAAACCATCGTACCAAATATCATACGGTCTTAACTCTCTGCCAAGTCTGGCGGATATAATATCCGAAACAGCTGCAACCTGAGGAGCATTAATAAACTCAATGAACATTTGTTCTATCTCATCATAGGAAACTTCCATCTGCTGGTCGAAAGACCTCGCAATATATGAAGGATAGGTGGGACAATACTCATCAGCAGCCATGGACGCCTTAGCAAGGTTATAGAGTTGCTGGTAACGAGTGTTGGGCTCAGCTACGACTGTCTCTTCAACACCTTCCTTGTAAATTTTATTTGAAATCGGTTGCCACGTGTATTCATCATTATCAATCACCTGCTGCGGTATCGTCTGATATACGATGTGCTTCATTATCTGATAAATCATCTCCTGCTTTTCAAGACCTCTTTCCTTATCGGCATAATCCGATTTCAATTCATCACGAAGTCCCCAATGACTAATAAGACGCATTCCATCGGGAAATAGCTGCTCGTTGCTTTCATTTCTCAAATTGCCCATCATGACATTATAATTTGAGATATAATTATCGGCAGCTGAGGAAGCCCGTGAAATATTCTGACTTACCTCTGCGGGAACACGCGATAGGATAAGGTCGCCCATACGAGCATAAGCCCACTGGGTACGTGTCCACATCTCTCCAAGATCGTTTTTCTCCTGAAGAGTATAAAATGGAAAGTTTAAAGTAACAATAAATGCAATTTTTGACGAGAACATGTCATCTGTAAAATGTGCGGAAGGATCCCACGCTCCGAAAATTTCATCAATAGGCTGAATCTCTTTGCCCTCGACATGCAGCGGGAGCTTTAAATCTACACTCATCTTGTTGAAATTGCCAAAGAGAACTTCCAAATCGGTCTGTATGGATTCAAAAAGCTCATAACGGGCATCTGCGCCGGCAATATAATTGGCTATACAGAATTCTTTGAAATCTGCTTCCGTGCCATCTTGTTTCATCCAAAATGCCGCCGTCTGTCTCACGCCGCGTTCAAGCAACTCGACATCGACAATAGTCTGATTGGCATTAATCTCTTCAATTGTCGATTTAATAACCTGTTCTGAAATGGTTCCCATCTTTTCTTTTTCGTTTTGAGTAACATTACAATTGCACCCTACAAGAATAAGCGCAATAATAAAAGTAGTAATAAGCTGTTTCATTGTAAATATGTTTAAAATTGATGTCTCATCTGTTTGAATTTCTTTTTATCCTTAATCCAGAAGCCATAGACCTCTGTTACGTTTCCTGCAGTGATAAAGGCTTTTATCTGATTGTTGTCGATGTGCTCCATCAACTTGGCAAATTCGTCTTTGGTGAGCAATGTCTCAATCTCCATCGACTTCTCATTGCTATATCCGCCTATCACCTCATAAAGGGTAACACCACGAACCAAGTCGTTAATGATATACTCGCGCAACTGCTCATAATCCTTAGAGATAATACATACACGTTTTTTTGTATTCAAACCGGCTGTAAAATAATTTACAATCAGCCCATTGATCCATGTTCCTATGAGTCCTATGATCACAGCTCTTAAATCGTTGATAGCAAAAGCGGAGCAGCATATAACGGCTCCGGCAACAGTAACGGAAGTACCAATATCGGCATGGGTATATTTACTTACTATCTTTGCGATGATGTCAAGACCGCCGGTAGAAGCATTAATTTTAAAAAGGACTGCTTGTGAGGCACTCAATATCAGCACAAAACACAGCAGGTCGAACCATGGATCTTTCATTATCGATTCGGTGACGGGGAAAAATTGTTCCAGCAAAAACAGCCACGGCGAAAGCACAAGGGCTGTGTAAACCGTTTTGGTACCGAACTCTTTCCCGATAAGGAAGTAAGCCAAGACGAGCAATATACCGTTGATGATAAACGACAGTATAGATACCGGTATACCTGTCAACCTGAAGATCACAATTGAAAGACCTGTAATAGAGCCGACAATTAAGCCACTGGGCTCAAGAAAGAAATGCACTGCCATGGCAGCGACCAACATGCCAAAAGTCATAATAAGACCCTCGACCCAGAATTTTTTAGTTTTTAAAATGTTGTTTTTCATATCTATGTTTTTTATTTCGCGAAATTGTTATTATTCAAAAAGTGTTGAGAAGCTCCACCGTTGCCCTCGAAAGATCTTTGGCGCACGCAAAAATATAGTGTTATTGCCTTTTTTAAGTTGAACCGGCAACGGCTTTCTCATCCAATACATTTGTTCATCAGTATAGGGTTCCTCTTCCTGCGGTTTCAGCCAGGTATTGAAATGATAAGCATATCTCTCGGGTTCTTCCCACCTTTGTGGCGGGAACAATTCGATATCGTTGACATACACGTGACCGCTACCTTCCCATTTTCCCTGTTGTCCTATCCCGCATGAAATCCTACTGGAACGTGCGGGAGCTTCAAAGCCGAACCATACGTTTACAACGGTATCCGTCTCTGAAAAAATGTCGGTGCAAGCATATGCACACGGCAAATCTTCCCCCGAGATATCTATATTGTTAACTTTACATAGCATATCCATATCTATCACACCTCCATAAGCAACAACAGGGGTTGATCGATCACTCGTCTCGACAAGGATATCCCACCGGGTAGAAGCATTCGGGAGCCACAACACGGGAACATCAAGAAAATGCTCTTTATGATACTGTATTCGCTGCTCAAAAGCAGCAAGGGCTTTACCCGCATTCGATTCCGGCGGCGGCAAAATATTGGGATCAATGACATCTTCCTTTCCGGCTATATCCGCATTTCCACCGACCCAAAAACGTTCAGCAAAAGCCATCATCCCTGCTATCATTCCGTTATGAAGAGAGATGTTCTCTTTGTTGTCAACTCTCACATCATTCCAAAGACATAATATGCCGCCAAGAGCATTAGTAGTATCAGGTGTCAGTTGCGCACAAGCCGTGTGTAAAAAGGCCCTGCTTACAAATAAAATCGGATCATAATAATTGAGATATCCGACAAAGGAATCCAAGTACTTTCCGCTTTTATTGGTGGCAGCTGCATTACTCCCCGCTGCTTCATTCCATATCTGTCTTATCGTTGTTGGCGACGGGGGTAAACCCGGATCCCATGCAATAACAATTCGTCCGTTTTCTCGCACCAGATCCTCTGCCCATCGCATAAATCCCTCTGGATCGCCTATATGTATCTCATCGGAACCGATATGAAAATATGGGCATATCGCGGCAGGGATCTCTTCAAAAAATTCAGAGAGACATTTCCCTAAGACTACTTTTCCTTCTTCGGAGTCCATGCTGAAACCGAAGGCATCTTTAAAATATGTGCTGTGACCGGGCATATCTATTTCAGGAATCACAGTGATACCGCGCTTTTGGGCATATTTTATCAACATGCGTATCTGAGAATATGTATAAAACTTTCCTTCATCTCTACCCTTCCGCTGATATTGCGGATCGTTGAGTTGCGGATATACCTTACATTCTATACGCCAGGCAGGATGATCGGTCAAATGCCAATGAAACACATTAAATTTATAGAAACTCATCAAATCGATAGTCTCCTTCAGCATCTCTATCGACTGAAAATTCCGTCCGCAGTCGTGCATAAAACCACGCATCGGATATGCAGCACAATCGCGAATCTCCACGTCGGGGATATTTCCGCCTGCATCCACCAGCTGCCGCAATGTCTGTCGCGCCCATATCTCGTTTCCGGAAATAAAAACCTTTCCCTTTTCCGAAATAAGTGAATATGCGTCGGAGCTGTTATCCACATCTTTAGCTATGACCCTTTTTATAGGATATGTCGCATCGCCTTTCTGCACATATTCTTTGGGAGAAGGGATTATATTCTGTGCATATATGGTACCGTATAACAAAAATGTCAACAGAGAAAGCAGGATAAATTTCAGTTTCATCATCGATTTATGGCTTAGTCATGATTAATATTGGTGCAGTCCGTCTTCGTCGGCTTATTGCGAGTATATAAACAACCTCCTATCACAGCCGTAAGAGGAGCCACAAGCACAAGTCCAAAGCTTCCTACGAGGGTATGCAGGATTTCAGCTGCTATATAGCCTGTATTCAATATGCTTTCAAAAGGAACACCTTTGGCCATAAAAGCCATAAAGGCGAACATAAAGCCTCCGGAATATGCAAAGAGTAACGTAGTAGTCATACTCCCTATAACCGGAGCGGCGATTCTGAAGCCCGACTTTATCAGCTCTTTACGCGAGAGATCCGGTCTACGCAGATGTATTTCATGCAACGACGCCGAGATATCCATAGAGACATCCATCACTGCACCTGCTGCAGAAAGAAAGATGGTAGAGATAAAGATGTCAGAGAAGTCGAGGTAAGTAAACCCCGCATATAGCAGCCCCTCCGAATATTCCTGCACCGTCCCCGGAATCTTAAAGAAATGTCCGAAGAGCATCGCAAGCAGGGCTGTAAAGAGTACCCCGGAAAAGGTGCCGAGCAGTGCCACAAAGCCTTTTTTGTTCACCCCTCCCACGAGTAAAATTATCACCGTAGAAGTTAAAAACACTACGCCAAGAGCCACAAATATCGGTGAAAGGCCCCTAAGATACAGGGGAAGAAGAAGTTTCCATAAAGCAACTGCCGTAAATACAAACGACATCAGAGCTTTAAATCCGGTAAACTTAGCAAAGAATACCAGAAACAGACCGAAACAGATGAGCAGAATAAGTTCTATATTCTGCCGATAAAACTCTTCGGCTCGTACGCTTACAGGATGTGTCTTTGTTGCGTCAAGTTGTATAACAGCCAACACCTTGTCTCCCTCTTCAAATATCTTGTCAGTCTTCTTTTGCCCTAAAAGCACATTCTCAGCAGTGAGGGTGTCACCTTTAAACCGGCCTGTTTTGACAAGTAGTTGCAAACGCTGGGCTCCGATAATAGCTACAGAGATAATCTCCATATCGCTGTTATCGACATCGAGGACGACGGCTTTTTCAAACAACACAGACTCTTTCAGCTCCGGCCTTTCATAGCCGGTAGGCAGGAGCAGCAACACAATGATCAGTATTCCTACTACAAGACAAAAGAGGCTGTTTGGTTTCATTTATTTAATATTGCCAAGTTCCATAATCTTCTTCGGAATGTCAGTATTATCATAATATCCGTTGAAAACATCACTTCCGGCACCGATTGAAAATACCGGAACAGGAACAGCCGTATGCGAATAACTCGTCCAGTCGATGCCGGCCTTGTTGTTCAGAATATGTGTTACGGTAACTGTAAAGGGTTCATATCCGCCATAATTCAGGTATTTCTCTTCATTTGTCATCTCTTCACCCTTTTTCATACTTTGAGCAAAAGCGATTTGAAGCCTTTTAATTTCACTGCCATTAAGTTTAAGACCTTTGGCTTCATCGCCGAGACCAAAGTAAGCTTTTACTATCTTCATCGCCTCGTCAAAAGAAATGACACCGCCTTTTCTCCATTCGGCGACAAGATCGTTCAATTCCATAAACGAAAGTTTCTGATTCGCGAGAATATCGAAAGAAGTCTCATAGTGGGTGCCGGCATATCCGAGAGCAAGTCCGCCGCATTCGTGGTCGCCGGTTACAACGATAAGGGTCTCTTTAGGGTGTTTTTTATAAAACTCGAAAGCTTTGCTGATAGCCTCATCAAAGGCAATAATCTCATAAACTCCCGTCACGGCATCATTAGCATGACATGTCCAGTCGATTTTCCCGCCTTCCACCATCATAAAAAAACCATTTTTATTTTCGAGCATGTCTATTCCCTTTTGAGTAAATTCAGCAAGAGAAATAACATCATCAACGCTTTTAACATCGTCGAGATCAATATTATATGGTAAAGAAGAGCCATCATTAAAATAGTTGTCAAGCATTTTAATGGTAGCGATAACCTTCCCGGAATTTTTATCAAGGGCGTCAAATTCGCTGCGGGTATTCACATACTTATAGCCTTTTTCGGCAGCCATAGTCTTATATTCGTCGAAAGTTTTATTTTTATACTTATTATGTTTTACAGAACCGCCTGCAAAATAGTCGAAATTGCTATTAATCAACTGTTCGCCGATGATTTCATAATTATTTCTGTCTTCGGTATGAGCATAAAAACATGCAGGGGTGGCATGGTCTATACTTACACTTGTTATAACGGCTACTTTCATCCCCTTCTTCTTTGCTTTTTCAGCTATAGTCTCCAAGGCAGCCGTTCTCGCGCCATTCATGGATATTGTGTTGATAGTGGTCTTATGCCCCGTAGCGAGTGCCGTCGCTGCAGCAGCGGAACCGGTGATAAAACGGTTTTCCGCATTCGTCGTAGCCATACCTGTAGCTGTCATCTTACGTATCGTCAACGTGGTCTGCAATAAAGGACGTCCGGTCTCTTTACTGTAATCGGCACGAAAATTATCTTCCGAAAGCGCAGCTTCGGCAAGACGTATCTGTGATATCGACATACCATCGCCTATGAAAAAGAAAATATATTTCGGCGTCTCACCCGCTATTGCCACTACGGAAAATACTGTGACCGACAAAATCACAAGAGCGACTTTTTTTAAATATCTGAATAACTTCATCTTATTTTAAAAAAATTAAAAATTAACAAAAAAGAACCCCGTGTCCACTATCCACTGTCCACTATCCACTAATCACTGT
This sequence comes from Bacteroidales bacterium, assembly GCA_028701815.1. Taxonomy (GTDB): domain Bacteria; phylum Bacteroidota; class Bacteroidia; order Bacteroidales; family BM520; genus RGIG7150. Next base: position 8,761 of record JAQVPY010000027.1, read on the forward strand.
CCACTGTCCACTAATACTTATAAAAGCCTTCTCCCGTTTTACGTCCGAGTAGGTTAGCTCTCACCATCTTTCTGAGCAATGGGTGTGGGCGATATTTATCGTCCCCGAATTCTTTATGGAGGACTTCCATAATAGCGAGGCAGACATCAAGTCCGATAAGGTCACCTAATGCAAGAGGTCCCATCGGGTGATTAGCGCCGAGTTTCATAGCGTTATCAATTTCTTCTTTGGTAGCGACGCCGTCGGCGAGGATACCTATTCCTTCGTTTACCAAGGGTATCAGGATTCTATTCACTACGAACCCGGGAGCTTCGTTAACTAAAACGGGGGTCTTTCCGATAGACGTAGCGAGGTCTGTCACAAATTTGCAGACTTCTTCCGAAGTCTTCTGTCCTTTGATGATCTCAACGAGTTTCATCACTGTTGCAGGATTAAAGAAGTGCATTCCGACGAATTTGTCGGGACGGCTTGTAAAAGAAGCTATCTCTGTGATAGATAACGATGAAGTATTAGAAGCAAAAATCGTTTCCGGCTTGCATATAGCATCTAATTCCTTAAAGACTTCTTTCTTAAGGTCCATGCTTTCTACTGCGGCTTCAATAACGAGGTCTGCATCGGTGAATGCTGCATAGTCAGTAGTGGTGGTGATATTCGCGAGCGTGTCTTGTTTAAACTCCTCTGTGATCTTTTCTTTTTCAACGAGTTTTGTCAGCGACTTTGCAATCTTAGCTACCGCTTTGTCGAGACTCTCCCGTTTTCTACTCTTCATAATAACCGGCATCTTTGCCTGTGCAAAAGCCTGTACGATTCCGGAACCCATGGTTCCTGTTCCGATGACACAAATTTTCATGATTTAAAAATTTTTATAGTTGTTTTTATTAATTATTCGTTTGTAAATGAAGCCTTGCGTTTAGATAAAAAGGCATCCATTCCCTCTTTCTGGTCTTTGGTATTGAAACATTTTGCGAAATACTCGTTTTCAAGAGCTATCGCGCCAGCCGTCGATAAATCGTAGCCCTCATTAATACTCTTTTTCGCATATTTAACAGAGATAGGAGCGTTAGCTGTTATCTTAACAGCCATAGCCATAACAGTATTCAGCAATTCTTCCTGCGGCACCACTGCATTGACGAGACCTATTTTAAGTGCTTCATCTGACTTCACGGTGCGACCGGTATAGATGATCTCTTTTGCGAAAGCCTGACCTACAAGTTTGGAGAGACGATAAGTTCCTGAGAACCCCGGAATAATGCCGAGACCTGTTTCGGGCTGACCGAATCTGGCGTTTTCCGAAGCGATGCGGATATCACATGCCATGGCAAGTTCGCACCCGCCACCAAGAGCATAGCCGTTGACTGCAGCAATAACCGGTATGTCGAGGACTTCAATCTTTCTGAAAACCATTGCGCCAAGTTGTCCGAAAGAGAGCCCGCCCTTTTCATTAAGATCTTTCATCTCCGAGATGTCTGCTCCCGCCACAAAAGATTTCGGTCCGTCACCTGTGATAACAAGCACCCTGACACTTATGTCAAGATTATCAATAAAGCGCTCCAACTCACTAAGAACCTTGGAGTTCAGGGCGTTTAACGACTGCGGTACCGATATTGCAACAACGGTAATACCGTTATCATGATTTTCGACTTTCAAAAAATTATAATCCATGCGTTTAAATGTTTATTTTAAAATACAAAGATAACGATTTTAATTGGAAGTGAGGAGTTAAAAGTGAGGAATTAGAAATTAGGCACTGTCCTCTAACCACTGACCACCGTCCACTAATCCACATATCTCACCTTCATCCCGTCGCGTGGTTTTGCTTCCGGTGTTTCATCCGGATATCCGATAGCAATAGCATACAAGAGTTTGTAGCCTTCGGACAAATCCAGACGTTGCAGGTAGTCGGCAGCTTCCGGTTGCTCGAAGAAAGCGACGGGACTGCCTAAGCAGCATGTACCGAGACCTAATGACTGTGCTGCAAGCATGATATTCTCGCCAAGAAGTCCGCAATCGATCTGGGTGAAGCGTCCATCGTCGCCGGCGACAAAAATCACTGTCGGAGCATTACGAAACATGTTGACAAAGGAAGAATCTTCTACCATCTTTATCATACGTTCGTCGCCACCCTTGACAACAGTTTCCTTAAATATTGCAGTAATGCCGTCGATAAAATTCTTGTCGTCCACAATGCGTACTTCCCATGACTGCCTGTTCATGGCATTAGGGGCGTTGACTGCACATTTCATAATCACGTCAAGAGTATCTTGTGATACCGGCGTTGACTTATAGGCGCGAATACTGCGTCGCGCCATAATGGTCTGTATTACAGGATTGTCAATTTCATTTGACGTAATTTCCTGCTGACTTTCCGTTCTCATATCTGCATTTGTTTTAGGAGTTTCATTGCATGCCGTTGCCACTAATAACAGCAACAGACAAAGATTAATTATGTTTTTCATATAATTTATTAATATGTTATTTTAATTATTTTAAACGAAATCGTCCCTTTTGGAGAACGGAACACCACCTCATCACCAATCTTTTTGTTCACCATGGCTCTTGATATCGGAGAGATAAATGAGATTTTGCCGGCAGAAATGTCAGCTTCATCGACACCGACTATTCTGTATTCTGCCAACTCGCCGTCTGCTATCTTTTGAATGGTAACGGTGGCACCAAAACACACCTTATCTTTCGGCTGATTAGCGACATCTACTAAGGTCGCCGACTTAATACGCGTTTCCAACTGACGAAGAGTTGCGCCGAGAAAATTTTTATCTACATGATGATCATGCTCCTCATCTGCATACAACGCATCAATTTCCTTCTGAATATCTTCACGTTCCTTTTCAAGCATAGCCAATCCCTCAGGTGTCACATAATTTGTAACCCCTGCCGGCAAATATGCCCTCGGCATCACCATGGGAATCTCTTCCTGATCGCCTTCTCTAACAAAACCGCGACTCATAATTTATTTTATTTTGTTACAAAGATAGCATATTTATTTCATTGGCGGAAGGAATTATCTGTAAGATAATATGATAGTTTTGTCGAAAAAGTTGTAACCGGAATGCAGCATTGAAGTCTAATATACGTTTTTAAATAAAAAAATTTAAACTTATGAAAAGACTCTCATTTATCGCAGTAATTCTGCTCTCATTGAGCATCACCGCATCATGTACCACAATTAAAGGTAATGGCAACATCACTAAAGATAATCGTAACATCACCGGCTTTAATAATGTTACCCTCAATGGCTCAATTGATGTCGTAATCAGTTACGCAGAACAACACTCCGTCGTGGTGGAATGCGAATCCAATTTTTTAGAATATATTTTTACGGAGGTTAAAAACGGGACTCTCGAAATTCGTACTAAAGAGAACATTTCTCTCAGACCTTCTATAAATAACGGCAAACCCTTCCCTATTGCAGTTCACGTAACAATGCCTGTCGTAGAAGACATAACGTTGAAAGGCTCGGGAGACATTTATGTATGGAACAATATGATATTCGGCGATAAATCAAGTCTGACACTCATCGGCTCAGGCGATATTAATTGTAAAAACTTAAGCACTAAAAACTGCAGCCTCTATTTAAACGGTTCAGGCGACCTTGATGTAGACAATCTACACAGCATCGATGCTACAATAAACCTCGTAGGCTCAGGTGACCTCGCAGTCAACTATATCGACAGCGAAAATACAACAATAGGTCTCAACGGCTCCGGAGACATCAAGACCAAAGGCAAATGCAAAAACCTTAATCTAAAACTAGAAGGCTCCGGTGATTTAGAGACTAATATAGATTACGAGAGTTGTGATGTAAGCCTGTTCGGTTCCGGCGATATTGACGTAAAAAAATGCGGAAAGTTGAACATCGCCTCAAAATCAGGCTCTGGCGACATCCACATAAAATAACTAATTGTTAATTGAGCCAAATTCCAACAGGACAGTGGTCTGAGCCGTCGACATCAGGTAGGATAAATGCCTGCGAGAGGCGATCTTTGATAGAATTACTGATAAGGAAATAATCGATTCTCCATCCTATGTTTCTCTGACGAGCTGCAGCTCTGAACGACCACCAGGAATAAGCGTCTCTGGCATCGGGATGCAGAAATCTGAAAGTATCTACAAGACCTCCGGCGACATAACGATCCATGCCGTCGATTTCTTCCTGCATGTAGCCTGCCGCCTTGTTGTAGTTGTCTTTGGGACGCGCAATATCTACAGGCTTGTGAGCCACATTGAAATCGCCGCAAACCACTACAGGTTTCGTTCTCTCAAGGCCTTTCAGATAAACATAAAAGGCCATATCCCACTCCTGACGATATGTCAAGCGGAGCAACTCGCTGCCTGAATTGGGAACATAAACATTCACAAGATAAAATTCATCGAACTCGAGAGTAATCACACGGCCTTCAGTATCATGTTCGTCGGCACCGATACCGTAAGTAACCGCGACGGGAGCCTGCTTCGACAACACGGCCGTCCCCGAATAGCCCTTCCGCTGCGCCTCATTACAGTAAATATGATATGTATCGAAATCTGTCAGTGCCGCTATCACCTGTCCATTCTGAGCCTTGGTCTCCTGGAGACATAAGATGTCGGGATTGATAGCTTCCACCTTGGATTTAAAATCTTTTTGAATAACAGCCCTGAGGCCATTAACATTCCATGAGACAATCTTCATAATATTCTCTTTTCTATTTTTTTTACAAAGATAAAGGAAAAGTGAATATCAAACAATCATCGCCCTTGGCAAAATAATCTTTCAAACGCGCCTCTTCAATAAAGCCACAAGCCTTATAGAACATTTGCGTAGGTTTATATTGCTCCCTGCCGGCAGTCTGAAGGACGACTTTAAGCCCTTTAAGAGCAGCAATTTCATTCAAGGCCTCATCAATTAAATGGCGACCGATACCATGTCCCTGACAGGTACGATCTACACACAACCAATAAAATTCATAAGTAGAGACAGTACATGGGACCCGCGCATAACAGATATAGCCCACCACCCTGGCACACTCTTCCGCAATAATAATCCTGTAATTTTCGACATTGTTACCCCCTGAAATTACAGTCTCTACCAATTCAATAGCGACATCAATTTCATCGGCAGAATCATCAAAAAAATGAGTCTCTTTCAACATTTTTCTAATCAGAGGGATATCCTGTTCTGCAACCTCTTTACGAAATGAAAGCATCTTCAATAATTTTATCGAACATCTCATCTAAAGAAAGGCCGTGACGGATAACCATCGCCACAAATCCCGAGTCGGGTGAAATGCACGGATTAGTATTAATATCTATAACATATAGGTTCTCGTATTTATCCATTCTAAAATCGACCCTGGCATAACCTTTGAGTTCTAAATTAATGGCACACATCTTCATCAGCACCTCAAGACGTCTTTTAATTTTATCCTCGAAGTCGAAGGTCCTGAGACTCTGTTGATAAGACAGGGCGCTTTCGTCCCACTTCGCCTCATACGTCAGGATTTTGTGACCCAGAAACTCCTCCTGAAAATTAATCTCCGCAGAGGGCAGGATTATATTTCCCAAAAGAGCACAATTGAATTCTCTCCCGTCAACATACTGTTCTGCAATCCATCCGGCACCGGTGTCCTTCTCCTTCTGTCGAAGAGCCTCTTTCATCTCTTCCGCAGTACTAAAAGAACGGATGCAGTTGTCGTCTAAAAACATCGACGCATGCTCCCCTTTCATCTTTAGTATGTATTCCACATCGTGTTTAAAGGCAGATGTCGGAGTTGGTATACTGCTCTGACGCAACAACCTTTTAGCCAAAGCCTTGTCGGAACTTATCAGTTGCGCATACATGGCATTTCCGGTAAACGGGATCCTCATACTCTGAAGCATCTGGACAGCAATAACAGACATTGCGCCTTGTCCGCATACAGATTCAACTAAATTAAATACCACGTCCGGTGAGAAAGATTTTATTTGCCTCATCACATCTCCTATATCCGAAATAAAAGGTATCTGAATGACCTCATGTTTTTTCGCAAGATATTCCTCAGTGAAATCGGCTTCCTCTTTGTTGTCTAATTCGTCAATCGAATTATTACAGGATATGTCGTCCCTTAATATCGCTATTTTCATTTCGAGCGGCTTATTGCACTATCAACTATTGTATTAATCAGTTTATCATAAGGGAAACCCTTAAGTTTACATAATATGCATAAATCCGAATATGTAGGATTCAATCCGGCCATGGTGTTCAATTCCATAAAACAAGGCTCGCCTTTAGCATTACATCTCACGTCCACTCGTCCGGCATCGGAAGCTTTCATAATCTTCCATGCTTTAAGCGCCAGCTTTTCAACTTTAGGATCATCTACAATAGAATAAATGATTCTGTCTTCATAAAGTTGCTTATTATCATAGGTATAGGCTGACTTATCGGCATTCCCAACACTTTGGATTTCCATTACGCCAATAGCCTTCGCTTCAGCGCCGTTTCCAATAATGCCTACCGTAAATTCACGCCCGGGCAAATATTCTTCCACCATCGCCGCCTGACGAAACGTCTTAAAGATATATTCGCACTGCGCCAACAAGGCCTCCTTCGATTCTATTTTCGAGAACTTGTTGATGCCCTTACTCGTTCCTTCAGCAATAGGCTTTACAAATATCGGGAAAGGAATACGTACCCTGCCGACTTCTTTAAGAGTGCTTACAACAGTAAATTCAGCTACCTTCACTCCTTTGGCCTTCATAATCATATTTGTGATACCTTTATCTAAAGCTAAAGCTGTAACTTCAGTCGAAGAAAAAGTAAACGGGATCTGATAGGCATCTAACAAAGCAGGAATCTGAGCCTCCCGACCTATGCCATACATACCCTCAGCAATATTAAAAACAAGATCCCACCTTTCAGCCTGCTGCAACCTCTCTATTAGTTGCTCCAACGAGCCAATTCTAACAACTTCGTGTCCTCCATTTATTAAAGCATTTTCTATTGCATCTATTGTTTCCTCGCAGTCAAATTCTGCCACCCGCTCGGCGGAAAACCCCTTTGCCAGATAATATGACTTAAGGTTGTAGGTTAAACCTATTAACATTATTATTTAAAAAGATTAGGTTTTTTACTGTTTTTAAAAATTTTACAAATATCTGCAAATTATTAAGAATAAAACCGATTATTGAAGAAAATTTTTATGCTTTTTTTTAACAAAAAAAATCACTAAAAAATATCATTGTCATTTCCTGATTTTGGTTGACTAAAAGTCTTTATTCATAATGATTTATTAGTTATTCCCACCAATGATATTCGACACCGAGAATCTCGAGAGCAGTGTATTTCCATTCCTCCTGGTCAAAATTTGGTGTGAATCTTGCTTTTAGGATTCTCATTTCTTTTTCTTCATCGTTTCTCCATAAATTGGATGGTATGAAAGAGCTCTACTCCATATTGTTTGAGGGTCTGGCTCATTTTTTAGCTGAAAGAAAGAGGTCTT
>JAQVPY010000172.1 GCA_028701815.1 Bacteroidales bacterium
ATACCATGATTGTCGACAACATAACAAGTCCCATCAATATCATTTTAAGACTCAACAAAGAACTTAAATCCGTAGAAATAGTCACTCGCGCCCCCGGGTCCCATATATCACGCCTGTCACCGATGAAGGTAGTAGAGATTACGGGCACCGAATTATGTAAAGCCGCCTGTTGTAACCTCGGAGAAAGTTTTGAGACAAACGCCTCTGTCGATGTACACTATGCTGATGCTGTTACCGGCGCAAAGCAGATTCAATTGCTCGGGCTCTCGGGCATTTACACGCAGCTGATGACTGAAAACGTCCCCAACCTTTACGGCTTAGCACAGCAATATGGTCTGTCGTACATCCCCGGAACATGGATGAAATCTATTTCTATCTCTAAGGGGTGTTCTGCCGTCTTAGATGGGTTCTCGTCGCTGACAGGACAGATAAACACACAGACAAAAGAGCCAGATAGCGACGAGAGGCTGGTGATCAACGGGCTCGTGAACAGCATGTTAAAATATGAAGCCAACGTAGTCGCGAGATTTAAAATATCAAAAAGGCTGACTTCCAACGTCATGATACACGCCGAAAACAGAGATTATATGAACGACCATAACGAGGACGGCTTTATTGACGCTCCGCTGGTAACACAGTTTAATGTGATGAACAAGTGGAAATTTCGCATCAACCAGGGGTCTATGCTCTATTTTGGCATCGACGGAATATATGAAACCCGCGAAGGGGGACAACTCGCTTATTATACAGCTGAAGACCCTGACGGACTATATGGCGTAAATATCAAGACAAAACGCCTTCACGCTTTCTTAAAAGGCGGACACGAGTTTAAAGACAACAATTTCAACATTGCCTTTAAATCGACCGGTTCCTATCACGAACAAAACTCCTTCTATGGCAAAAGCACTTATGATGCAGTGCAAAAAAGCTTTTATATCAATACCGTTTTTCAAGGCGTTTTTGCGCATAATCAGGTTCACTCGTTTTCTACAGGCTTAAGTTTTTCTTTCGACGACTATAATGAGAAACTGCACATAAACACTGCCGACGATGCCCCCGCTCCCATTTTAGACGGTACCGTCATGAATGACACCACATTACTTACCAAGGAAATAATTCCAGGAGCATATTTCCAGTATACTTTTCACAAGGAAAATCTGCCTACCGTTATCGCAGGCATCCGAGCCGACTATCACAACAAATACGGTCTGCTTATTACACCCCGCCTTCATATAAGATACAGCCCCAACGAGAAAAACGTCTTCCGCCTTTCAGGAGGCAGAGGCTACAGATCGCCTCACATCATCTCGGAAAACACTTCTATGCTCGCCTGCTCCAAACAAATAGTGATGCTGGGTTCTCTCGACATAGAAGAAGCATGGAATTATGGAATAAATTATACTCGTTATTTTACAGTTAACAACAGAGAGATGGTGATCAATGCCGAATTTTATCGTTCCGATTTTGTAAATCAGATCATTGTCGATTATGATCAGGACTATCGTTTTGTTTACCTTTACAACCTTAACGGAAAGTCATTTTCCAACATAGTGCAAGTTGAATTAAGCTACGAGCCTATAAAGCGTTTGGATGTCGTCCTGGCATTCCGTTATCAGGATGTCAAGGTCACTGAATTAAATAAAGAGCTTGAAACAAAGCCTATGGTCAACAGATATAAGGGCTTAGTGAATTTGTCTTACGGCACCCGCATGGACAAATGGAGATTTGATGTAACAATGCAACTTAACGGCGACCAGCGATTACCGGTCATCGATTATTCAGTGGGAGGAAACTCCTATATTCCCGACTGCTGTGCAGAGATTACCGACAGGGCACCGGCCTATGTGATTCTTAACGCACAGATAACCAAAAACTTCAGAAACTGGAGCATCTATATCGGCGGGGAAAATCTCACAAACTACCGTCAGCACGACCCCATTATCGATGCAGAGAACCCTTTCTCGGAATATTTTGACTCGTCACGCGTATGGGGACCAATCGCAGGCATTATGGGTCATGTCGGGTTCAGAATCAATATCGACTGATTATAATTAAATTATTTAAGATTTGAAATTGGCTTTTCCCTAAAAAAAATATATCTTTGAAAAATTTTTTATTTAACCAACTTTAAAATCGATTAATTATGGAACCGAAATTTTTTATTTGCAAACATTGCGGAAACATCATCGCTTACATTAAATCAAGCGGTGTAAAAGTTATCTGCTGCGGAGAACCTATGCAGGAAATTACCCCCAACACCGTTGAAGCCTCTTATGAGAAGCATATTCCGGTAATCGTGACCGAAGGCAACAAGGTGACAGTCACCGTAGGCAGCGTGGAACATCCTATGATCCCCGAACATTTCATCCAATGGATTTGTCTTCAGACAAAACAGGGAAGACAACGTAAGGAATTAAAACCCGGCGAGAAACCGACATGCGAATTCTTTATCGGTGACGGCGACGAAGTCGTTGCCGCATACGCATTTTGCAATCTGCACGGACTTTGGAAAAAGTAATTTTTTTGAATGACCGTTAAATCTTATAGTTGGGATGAGTACCTGCAGGTATTCTTCCCAACTTTTTTTTTATAAAATGGCACACTTTTTGAGCTAAATTATTATTTGTGCTTTTGTGAAATCATTAATATTTGAAAATATGAAAAAACTAAATTTATTATTAACAGTCGCTTTCGCTTTCGCAGTGCTTACAGCAAGCGCCCAAATCTCAATCTCGGGTTCGGAGCAGAAGACCTCGGATACTAAAACAACAACTAAATCCTGTACCTCTGCCGCCAGTTGCAATAAAAGCTGCGCCGAAAAACAATCCGCTACAGTAGCTAAAGATATCAGCGCTAAAGCAGGCGAAAAAATCGTCGTTATCAAAGCTAACGTGGAATGTAATAACTGTAAATCGAAAGTCGAAAAACAAATTGCTTACGTTAAAGGCGTTAAAGATGTTATCGCTGAAGTAGATAAAAAAAGCGTAACTATAGCTTACGACCCTACTAAAACAGACGAGGCTACCCTGCTGAAAGAAGTTCAAAAATTAAATATGGGCGGCGAAATTATCTATAGAACTAATGCTACAGACACGGAAACTATTGACGCTAAAGCCACCGATTCCAATGCGAACAAAATCAAATTGATAAAGAAATCCGACAACAACAGCGAAAAGGGCTCTGCTACCAACGACATAAGATAACAAAATAATATAATTTTTCTTAAAAAAAGGTAACACCTTACGCGTTTTTAGACATTAATATAAAAATGTCTGAGAAAATTGAACTGGGCCGCGCCGGCGAACAAGCTGCCGCCAACTACCTCGCCGAAAACAATTATACTATCATCGAAAGAAATTGGCACTTCGGTCGATACGAAATCGATATTATCTGTAAAAATAATAATGTCCTCGCCTTCGTAGAAGTTAAATCACACCATGAAAACGAATGTTTCGACATCCGCCTTATGGTAAATAACGAAAAACAAAGAAAAATTAAAGCCGGCGCTAATGCCTACGTGAAATATACCAGAAGCCTCTGCGACGTTCGCTTCGATATTATTGTAGTAACCTTTATAAACAAGCCTCGGAAATATGTTATCGAACATATCCCCGAGGCTTTTTATTGATGCGAAAGCACAAAATGCTGTGCCCCTGTCTTTAAATCATTTTTAAAAAGGAAACCTCATTCTCGGTTAAAAATCTCCACGCTCCGCGAGGCAGATTCTTCTTTGTCATCCCCGCTAATAAGGTCCTGTCCAACTTGACAACCTCATAGCCGAAATGCTCAAAAATCCTCTTCACTATGTGATTCTTGCCGGAATGAATCTCTATGCCTACCTCCTTCTTCGAGTCTCCATCATAATCAATGCTGTCAGCAGCGATAAACCCGTCCCCCAATTCAACACCTTCTGCTATCGATTGCATATCCTTCTTCGTTAATGGCTTATCCAACTCTGCATAATATATTTTCGTAACGTTCGACTTCGGATGCATTAACTTGTTCGCAAGCTCTCCATCGT
>JAQVPY010000028.1 GCA_028701815.1 Bacteroidales bacterium
CTGTCGTTTGTACTTGGACACATCACCGATGCCAAACCTTCGCAATATGTCAATCTGCTTCCGGCAAACTTCAAACCCGAATAGTTTGAGTAAAAGTCAAGATGCGGTTGGCGGGGTGGATACTGTTATCAATCCGTCAAAGATACAAATTTTAAAGCAATTCACAACTACATTAAGAAAAAGATCAATTGGAAAAAAATTGTTATCAATCCGTCAAAGATACAAATTTTAAAGCAATTCACAACCACTTCTTATCTAAGTTCAAAAATTTACAAATTGTTATCAATCCGTCAAAGATACAAATTTTAAAGCAATTCACAACTGATGATTTAGATTCGGTTACAGGTTTTTTATTGTTATCAATCCGTCAAAGATACAAATTTTAAAGCAATTCACAACTTATTCATTTCAACAAGTTAAGACTATACTATTGTTATCAATCCGTCAAAGATACAAATTTTAAAGCAATTCACAACTAAGCCTCCGATGTTTTGCTCTTTTCTACATTGTTATCAATCCGTCAAAGATACAAATTTTAAAGCAATTCACAACGCGTATGAAAAAAACATAGACAATCACCTTCGTCATTTCGGGGAGGCGATGAACGCTCTACTATACCCCAGCCCAGTTATTATGAGATTCCTCTTTAGTGAACGGAGACGCAGCGGAAGACTTTTTTGTTACTTTTTTAATCATAAAAAAGTAAAATATTTAATAAATTATCAAAACCCTACCCCTGCAAGGCAATCATGCTCTCCCTCAAGAAATCGACAATTCTCTCCTTCTCGATGTTGGGATGATTGTCGGGATTAAAGATTATCGGCGCGCCAATGTTGAAGGTGTGCCTGTCTTTGTCGGCATAAATCGGATAAAACGATAATCGCTTTCCGGATTCATGCCAGTACATGCTGCCTATCTTCGCAAAACCGCTGAACATCTCCCCTACACTGTCTGTCTTGTGTATTACCGTCTCCCTACCCGAAATGACTGCCTTGGCGGGCCGCTCAGGAAAAAGAAGTATGTTGTCCGACTCCTTTAACGCCTGTATCGTCGTTTTAAAAGTCGACATGAGATTGCGCAAGCTGTCGCGCTCTACAGCAATGGGATTAAACGAGTTTAATGCCCACGTGACAGGGCGAGCTAAACATCGCGATAATTTCATCTTAGCCTTCGGGCCTAAAAGAGGAATACGATACATGAAACGACCGTACATCTCCTTAGACGCTAAATCAATGTCGAGCATCTTGCGGTCTACCCACGGCCTGAAATATGTAGGCAGATAAAGCACTGCAGCTATCGGCCCATAAAAGATGCCATGATTGCATACAAATATGGAAGGATACTCGCTGCGCCTGATGTTCTCTTTGCCGGTAACCTTTAAATGTAAAAAAGGTCGTACGAAAGTCGCAATTATCTTTACACCATAACGAACCCTGTATTTCTTAACTAACAGGCTGTATAAGCTGTTGTTGGTGTCTGCGCTCGGCTCTACTGTGAGATAATGCTCCAGTTTCTCGGATGACTTTGCATCAAGCGGCTGCTTTAACGCAAAATATATGCTTAAGGCCATAAATACTACGGGAATCTGAACTATCACCCAACTGAATAATTTTGGAGCATTCGCACTGTCGAACTCCGGCAACACAAAACACCATATCGTGAGTATTATCAACATGATACAACACGACATCAATAACGACAATATCTCCGTCACCTTGTTGTAACTCTTGATTTCATTCTCCACATTGTCCTCGCCAAGAAGCTTTAATACCATCAAGAAACCATCATTGAAATGTAAAAAAGTACCGTTGATAAACGACAGCCCGAGAGCAAACAAAAATGTATAAATCAACGAGGATATCACCGAGTTTTTCTGAAAAAGACAAATTGTTCCGGCAATCCACGCCAAAGCTCCAAAAATGAACATGCCGACATTGATCTTCGTATTCGACTTGAATACTTTGTCAGACATTATATAAAATATCGAAACAGCTACCAGCCACCCTATCATTATCAGATAGGTTATATCTGACAAATCCGTCTGTCGAAAACTGAGATAAGCTATTATCATCAGCGCTCCCGTTGCTAAAGCCATGCGACTGTAAAACATCATGCTACGGAATGTCTTATAAGATGCAACATCGACAAGTTCTTTGTTAACACTAAAACCGCTGTTCTTCGGTTTAAGAGCCGATATGATACCGGTGACGGCAAAAGCAGCAACAACGATTATAAGATTTGTGCCGCTTAATACTCGCATGGAAGCCCATGTCATACCACCTATCGACACTATCTGAAGAACTATCAGACTTATCACCGTCTTGCGACTATTAGCAGAGAAGATATTCTTGAACCATTCTCCTACCAAATCTCTAAATACCATTATCAAAATAAGAAATATCGCATTATTGAGCCGCGCATTGTTTATCGTTGAAGGAAAAAAAAGGACAAGTGCTATCCCCGAAGCGACCGCAAGACAGAGGAGAATATAGATAAAGGCATTTTTAGAAGCACTGATGATTTTCTTAATGCTATCTCTCTGCGACAATATCAAAATATAGGCAAATAAAAAGACTGCTGCGCCATAGAGAGGAGTCCCAAGTATAGCATGACTTATGAACATGCTTAAAAGCAGTTGCAGAAATTCTATATTTAGAATTTTGACCATTATGTCTTAATGTCCTGTGTTATCCGAAAAGGCCTTTCAGTGCTGTGTTAAGGACTGTTCTCGCCGCAGAAGATGCTGCATTTGTCGCAGCCTGTTCCATGATCTTCTTGCCGGATTTTTTCTTGCTCGATGTGGCATTTCTGACATACTGCGTAGTAGTCGTACGAAGAAATGACGTGGCTGCTGCACCAACAACAGTCCCCAAAAGACCGCGTTTCGCCTTTTTTGACAACCCCTTGCCATTTTCTTGTGAAGTTGTTTGAATATCTTTTGACGACTTCCCTGATCCTGTCGCTTCAACTTCCTTTGTAGAAGCTTCTGCAATGATTGTTTCCTGCTGCTTTCTTATCTCCATAAGCATCTCATAAGCCGACTCGGAATCTAAAGCCTCATCATAGACGATGATTTTATCCGGAACGCCGGCATTTACAACACGACGCTGCTGCGGTGTTATTGCTCCTATCGACGACAACGGAAATAGCATTTTTGCACGTTGCACTATCTCCGGCGCTCCTTTTTCATCAAGAAAAGATACAAGGGCCTCACCTGTCGAAAGATTAGTAATGGCTTCTGCCGTATCAAATTTCGGATTGGCACGGAACGACTGTGCCGCTGCCTTTACAGCTTTTTGATCTTTCGGGGTGAAAGCTCTCAAAGCATGCTGTACCTTGTTGGCAAGTTGACCCAAAACTATTTCCGGCACGTCTGCAGGGTTCTGCGTAATAAAATAAACTCCTACTCCTTTGGACCTGATAAGACGAATAACCTGTTCCACCTTGTTTATCATCGCCTTCGAAGTATCATCAAACAGCATGTGTGCCTCATCAAAGAAAAATACCAGCTTAGGCTTGTCAAGGTCTCCTACCTCCGGAAGATTTTCATATAATTCCGACAACAGCCACAACAGAAATGTCGAATAGACCTTCGGATGAAGCATCAACTTGTCGGCAGCAAGAATACTTAACACACCCTTTCCATCCTCCACGTCGAGGAGATCCTGTATGTTAAATTCCGGCTCTCCGAAAAATTTATCGCAGCCGTCATTTTCGAGAGTAAGCAATCCACGCTGTATGGCTCCGATAGAAGCGTTAGTCATATTACCATACTCGGGAATATATTGTTTCACATGCTCCGAAACAAAGTTCAACATCATGCGTATATCTTTCAAATCTATAAGCGGTAAATTCTCGTCGTCGGCAATATTAAAGATAATATTAAGCACTCCTTCTTGCGTCGGATTGAGCTCCAGTATTCGAGACAAAAGAGCCGGCCCCATCGAAGATATGGACGCGCGCATCGGATGCCCCTGCTCGCCGAAGACATCGAAGAAACGTACGGGACAAGGCTGGAAAGAAGGATTTTCTACTCCGAATTCAACACAACGTTTTTCGATAAAACCATTCATACAACCTGCCTGTGAAGCCCCACTCAGGTCACCCTTCATGTCCGCCATAAAACACGGTATGCCCGCCTGGGAGAAAGTCTCAGCAAGAACTTGCAATGAGACGGTTTTTCCGGTACCCGTTGCACCGGTAATCAGACCGTGTCTGTTGGCCATTTTAGGATTAAAATATATAGGGCCATTTTCACAGTGGGCCACATACAATTTATTATCATTAGTCAGCATAGTTTATCATTGCCTAACGGCAAGCCTCATATTAATTTGTTTTAGGTTACAAATTTATAATTAAATTTCGAAAAACATTGAATTAATTATAATTATAGAAATCTGTCTCCAATATTATATTATAACTCACTATCACAATCGTAAAACAATCAGCTTCACAATTCGCCTCATTGCATTACCAGCCATCATTATTTCATTCCGAAAAATCAGATTTTTACAGAATATAATTCTATAATACAGTAAATATTTAACCGTTTTAGAACAAAATTCTTATTTTTACGAAACAAACATTAATTTCAAACGAAGTTATACTTTTGCGGCGAAATCTTATAATAATTAACGATTGTAAAATCATAAATGTTTGTATTATGAATGAATCAAGACAAGAATTAAATCGAAACCTCGCTCAGATGTTGAAGGGCGGTGTAATCATGGACGTAACTACTCCAGAACAGGCCAAGATAGCAGAAGAAGCAGGTGCTTGCGCTGTGATGGCTCTCGAAAGAATCCCCGCCGATATCAGAGCTGCCGGCGGAGTATCAAGAATGAGCGACCCTCAAATGATCAAAGGCATCCAAGAAGCAGTGTCTATCCCGGTAATGGCTAAATGTAGAATCGGCCATTTTGTAGAGGCACAAATTCTCCAATCTATCGAAATCGACTATATCGACGAGAGCGAAGTCCTCAGCCCCGCCGACGACATATATCATATCGACAAAACCAAATTCTACGTTCCTTTTGTATGCGGAGCCCGAAACCTCGGCGAAGCGCTGAGAAGGATTTCCGAAGGAGCCACCATGATCCGCACTAAAGGCGAGCCGGGCACCGGCGACGTAATACAGGCCGTAAGACATATCCGAATGATCCGCTCGGAGATATTAAGACTTCATGGCATGGACGAAAGCGACCTTTTCGAAGCCGCTAAAGAGCTGCAAGCTCCTTATGAACTCGTTAAATATGTTCACGACAACGCCAAACTTCCGGTTGTAAACTTCGCAGCAGGCGGCATAGCAACTCCTGCAGACGCAGCCCTGATGATGCAACTCGGTGCTGAAGGCGTATTCGTAGGCTCGGGAATCTTTAAATCCGGAAACCCTGCAAAACGCGCTCAAGCTATTGTGAAAGCCGTCACCAATTATACCGATGCCAAAGTGCTCGCTTCTCTTTCCGAAGACCTCGGCGAAGCCATGGTCGGCATTAATGAACAGGAGATTAATCTGCTGATGGCCGAAAGAGGCAAATAATATGACTGTCGGTATTTTAGCCCTGCAGGGCGCATTTATTGAACACGAAAAGATGTTATCCCAAATCGGGGTAACATCTTTTGAGATTCGGAAGAAAGACGATTTACACAGGCATTTCGACGGCCTTATCCTCCCAGGCGGAGAAAGTACTGTGATGATCAAACTTTTGAAAGAGCTGGAGATGTTTGAAGAAGTAAAAAGCGCCATCATAAACGGATTACCTGTCTTCGGAACCTGTGCCGGCATGATACTGCTCGCCAAAGACGTCTGTAACGACAAGATGAACAGTCTCTCAACGATGGATATCACTGTTAGACGGAATGCATACGGGCGGCAACTCGGGAGCTTCAGCGCCATTGCAGAAATGAAAGGTATCGGCAAAATTCCGATGACGTTTATTCGTGCCCCTTATATAGATTCCGTAAAAGATAATGTCGAAGTGCTTTCCATTGTGGACGGTCACATTGTGGCAGCAAGAGAGGATAATCAACTTGCGACATCGTTTCATCCGGAACTCACCCAAGACGTCTCCGTACACAAGTATTTTGTCGAAATGATCAGGGGCACTAAATCGGGACGCCGTAGCTCTGTTTGATAGTATCCATGACGAACACGCTTTGCACGTTGTTTATACAGTCGAGTTGACTAAGGACATGTATTAAAAATTCGCGGTAATATTTCATATCTGGGGAGCGCACTTTCAGTAGGAAGTCGAATTCTCCGGAAATATTATAGCATTCGGTAACTTCCTGAATATTTGCGATAGCGATAGTAAACTTATCCATGTTCAGTGTATCCATTCGTTTAAGTTTCACGTTACAATAGACGATAAAACCGCGGTTGAGTTTCTCCTTATCGAGTACGGCGACATATTTTTTGATGAAGCCCTCCTTCTCTAAGCGGCGGACTCTTTCAAACACGGGACTTGAAGACAGTCCCACCTGCTCTGCCAGCTCCCTGTTGGTAAGACGACAGCCCTCCTGTAAAATCCGCAAAATCCGCAAATCATACATATCCAGATTCTCCATGGTCATATTTTCTTTTTCCATATCGCGATAATTTATGTGCAAAGATAGTTGTTTAAGCGGAAACAAAGTATCAATATCGCTGTTTTCCGGGTATCACGCCTCGGACTCCGCCTCTTGGATTTTCCACATCACCTTTATAACGCGGGATGATATGTATATGAACATGGAAGATGCTTTGGCCGGCGACTTCGCCTACATTTATTCCAATATTGTATCCGTTTAATTACTACTGCAAATTTACCTTTTTATTTCAATATTTACAGGCAACCGACTTATTATTATCTATCTTGTCGACTTTTATTCTACATTTTTTCAAAAAACAATTATATTTGCACTTTATTCATCTTATTAATAATCACGATTATGATGAAAGCTTCGCCCACTTTGCCACAAAACAGGATCGAACAGATCGATATATTGAGAGGTTTCGCCCTGTTTGGCATCCTTATAGTAAACTCTTTGGGATACAACGCTTCGTTTTTTAACTGGAACGGATTCTATACCGAGCATTTTACGGGAACAGTCGAAAGCACCGTCTTTAATATTATTGTAAACTTCTGCTCCGATAAGTTTATCTTTATGTTTTCATTGCTTTTCGGATTTGGATTTGCTATGATGTATGAAAAATATAAAGAAGATGAACATTTCTTCGTTAAATTATACACTAAACGTCTACTCGTTCTCCTCGCTTTCGGTATTCTACACATCTTTTTCTTCTGGGCCGGCGATATACTTCTTCTATACGCACTTGGCGGATTCATCCTTCTCGCTACACGCAAATTAAAATCATCTACCCTACTGACCCTTAGCATTATATGTTATTTCTTCGGTATCTTTTATATTGCGCTGCAAGCAAGATTCCCCGTTCTACCGGATGCAGCATCATCAACGGCTAATATCGATTTCTCTCAGGTAATAGCCACATACCGAGACGGCACCATCTGGGAAACGATTAAACTCAGACTCGATGAATACTACTCCTTTAGAAATATCAACATATTCTATTATCTGCCTAAAATATTAGCTCTGTTTCTGTTTGGACATTGGTGTCATAGAAGACATGTTCTACAAAGAATCAACTCTAACCCTATGAAGAGCCTGTGTATCGCTGCTATTATCTTCGCCGTAGGCTTTCTAATTAACACCCGTACCCAGGATATTCTCGCAGCTCTAATCTCTCCTTTTAGCAAATATAACTATGCGGCTTATTCGGCAATCTTTGAAACAAATAATATTCTCTTAGGCCTCAGCTACGCAATTGCAATTCTCGCCCTTGCCAAAGCCCCGATATTCAAATATTTGCTGAAACCGCTGAAATTTGCGGGAAGAATGGCGCTTACAAATTATATCCTTCAATCCGTCATCTTCACCTTTATCATGTATTCTTGGGGACTTGGTAGATTCGCAACATTTTCTCCCAGCGAGATGATGATCCTTACCCTTTGCGTCTTCGGAGCCGAATTAATGTTCAGTGTCCTTTGGCTCAGAAAATATAAATACGGACCACTCGAATGGCTCTGGCGAAAACTATACACCAATTGATAATCGTTAATTATTAATTGTCAATTGTCTCACCACCTCATTTCCATCATCATCCACACAACGCAGAACGTACTTCCCGGGAGGGGCATCGATAAGCATCTGATGTGTCTTTTTGGTGCTTCCTAAATATTTGTCGTTTAAATTCCAAAAGACAGTCTTTTCGGGATTTCTATGAGCCACCTCGAAGACTATCGCTTGTCTGTCGCCCTTGATACCTACAGGTATTATTATGCTCGCAGAAGCATCGGGATATATAAACGACATCACCTCTTCATCTTTCGATGCGACACAACCCGGATATAACGGCGGCAGGGAGACATAAGAGGCTGAATGGCGCTTGTAAAACCATTCCATCGTAGGAGGTAAAACATAATATATTTTGTAGTTGTCTTTATCAAAGTCGTAACATCCGGGGCTGACCCTATACTGTCCCGTTTTGTCTAAAAACTCTTTTTTGTGATACGGGCATACGCCGGTGAGCAGCTCACAATCGGGTGCCAACACCTGCTTGGTCACAGGACAATATTGCGACTTGGGATAGCCGGATATTGCGCACACTTCGATCTCAACGGCATCACTTGTGATGTTCGACATGGTATACGCCTCTCTAACTTTTGATACGACATCGAATAAAATAGGAGCGGCAGCACCTACACCGGTGAGACTTGCCCTTCCTTCGCCATCGGAATTTCCGACCCAAACCCCTACCACATATCTGTCGATTACGCCTACACTCCAGGCATCTCGGTGCCCGAAACTCGTCCCTGTCTTCCATGCCACATTTTTCGTAGAGTTGAAATTGCGCCACCCTACCTGTTCCAGAGGACGGTTTACGTTAAGCATAGCCTTGAAAGTCGCCGCAATCGCCGCCGGTGAAAATGGAGCTCCGTCAAGGGGGACATTGGCACACTCCGGAGAGGGGACCTTAGCACACTCCGAGGGGGGGACCTTGGCACGCTGTTTTTCGGGGTAAAATCCGTCGAGATATAGTACCCGCGCCATCTTCGCATAAGTGTTTGTGATATCGAAAAGTGACGCTTCCGCACCACCTAAAATCAACGATAAGCCGTAGTGATCATAAGGATATGTCAGCCCCGAAAGGCCGCATCTTTTTAATATGTTGTAAAATTTTGGGACACTGAATCTGCGTAGAAGATAAACAAACGGGGTATTCAATGAATTGGCTAAAGCCTCATCTGCCTTCACCGCCCCCCAATAATCGCCGGAATAATTCTTAGGAGTGTATCCTGAGATATTGACGGGAATATCCGGCAGGACCATTTCAGGCAACAGCTCTCCGGCATCAAGCATAGCCGCATAAAGGAATGGCTTCAGTATGCTGCCGGTAGAACGGTTAGCCCTGACCATGTCAACCATCGCCGCGTCTTTTGCTAACAGACAGTTGCCCACATAAGCCACAATCTCCCCGTTGATATAGTCGACGACATACACGGCGCTGTTCTCTATCGAATTCTGGCTGTTTTCTTTATAATGAGCATCTACAATAGTCAGGATATCATTCTGAAGACGATAATCAATATCCGAGTGATATATTTCGCCTTTGTGGGTTTTCTCTATGTCGCACAGATAATGAAACGCCGCCTGCGGCATTTTATAAGGCTCCGACGGGATATTCTCCATGACTGCCAGCTCATAATCTTCCTGCGAGAAAATCTCTTTGCCGCCAAAACGCCGCGGTATATAAGATCTGGCATCTACCATATTAGCCAACAAGGTATTACGTTTTTTTTCGAGGGCATCCCTGTTTTTTGAGACGTGAATCACAGACGGCGCGTTAGGAAGTACAGCAAGAGCCGCCGCTTCAGCCCAGGTAAGGTTTTGTGGAGAAGAGTTGAAAAATCTCCACGACGCAGCATCGATGCCGACAATATTTCCACCAAACGGAGCATTGGCTGCATAAAGTCCGAGTATCTCACGTTTGGAATAGCGGAGCTCAAGACGCAATGCGAGAAAGACCTCAACGATCTTCTCCGCATAAGTCCTCGGCCGACCTTCACGTGCAAGACGCACTACCTGCATGGTGATGGTACTGCCTCCTCTGACTACCCGCTTCACCTTGTGATTAGTGATGGCCGCATTAAACATGGAGACAGGATTGATACCCGGATGACGGAAGAAATATTTATCTTCATACTCAACAAGACACCTGAGGTATTTTTCAGAAATGTCATCAGAGGCAGGAAAACGCCACTGTCCATCTTCAGCAATACGCGCACCGAGTAACTCCCCATCATCTGCCAGCAAAACTGTGGACAAAGGTGAATCAAACCTCGGAACAGGCACACATAAAAACAACAGAAACAAAAATAACAGTGATGCCGCTACTATTATTAACTTCCGCCACATATTATTTTACTACCGTTTTCTTAGCAGGTACAATATAATAGATATCACCGTCGCGCATATTTTCACAATAAACAGATGGGATGGTATACTCTCCCTTATATGTCGCATTGAAAGCAAGACAGAATACCTTCTCTTCCTGCGCCGCCAAGTCGAAATAAAGATACGCTCTATCGTCTCTCAAATCAGTAAACTGAGCTCCGGTATTAACTTTAACATCACTAAACAATCTGTCGTTGGAAATCTCCCAACCGGCAGGCACAATATACGTCAGCGCATTATCTGTCACCGACTCAGTAATATTAATATTCTTGACAGCTATCTTCACATAGAAGTCAGTGCCCGCTGTAAGTTTGTCGGCATTTATCACATTCCCGTCTTTGCTGTAGTATTTCACAGTCATGTCATAGCCATGTCCTTTTTCTTCCGTCTCGTATTTGGCGACAGTTGATTTGGTATAAACGGTTGCATAGACTGCATTAGACGAGTTATTGACGACTTTGACAACATTATTATCTTGAGG
This sequence comes from Bacteroidales bacterium, assembly GCA_028701815.1. Lineage (GTDB taxonomy): Bacteria > Bacteroidota > Bacteroidia > Bacteroidales > BM520 > RGIG7150. The sequence continues at coordinate 10,997 of JAQVPY010000028.1, forward strand.
CACGAAGTCAACAACAGCCGAAGCTTTGGTGGTTATCAGGCTGTTGTCCTTTCCATTGACAGTAACCAAAGTATTTAGAGCAGAAGCATCGGAAACTCCATTTTTTTCGGCATATTTTCCGAGAACGAACAGAGCGAATGAAGTGGTCTGGGTGTTCATCCATTGATCGCTATTGAGTTCCTCTGCCACAGAAACAATATAGGGATAGATATAAGCGTCTTCACTGCCAACAAGAATTTCGGCATAGATAGACAATGCGAGGTCACGCATCGGCGATCCGATAGACACATACTGATCCGACATATTTTGGTTAGCGGTGTATTCGATATCAGGAAGCAGATTCTTTGCGACATTCATTTTACCTACCAAGGCATAAGAAGCGGCGAGAAGAGATTTTGTAAGCGGCTGCAGCATAGTGTCTTCGACGGCTTTAAGTCTGTTCATGGAACTGACATCGGGATTATTGTTTAAAGCGAGAGCAAATAATCTATAGGCTTGAACCACATCATCTCTATGAATGGCTGTCGGGTTAAAGCGCCAGCTTCCTGACAGATTACTCTGATATGAAGACAACGAGCTCAACAACTCGGCAGGTATGTCATAGCCGGCATTTATAGCTTCTATAAGGAAATGGAAGGCATATATTTCTGTCCATCTATCCACATAAGATCCGCCTTTCCAACACGTCAGCGAATTATCAGAGCGGCGGTAGTATTTTATTTCTTCGGCTGCCTGTTTCACATTCTGCTTAACACTTTCAATTTCTTCCTGTCCGAATTCAACGAACTTATCGAGATACAGTTGCGGGAAAGCCTTAGATACCATTTGTTCGAGGCAGCCGTGAGGATATGAGGTAAGATAGTCGAGTCTCGAAAACAGATTGACAGGAATAAGTTTATTTACAGTAACGCTGCCTTCGCGTGTTTCAGTCATACCTTCAACGGCTACGGTAAAAGTCTCTGTCTTACCGGCCTCAATCTTTTTGGTGACAACATTTCTGACAGGGGTAAAAGGCATCCTGACAGGGATCTGTAATTCGGAAGATTTTTTTGTTGTATTGACAGAAGCAGAGACATCAACTTTAGCCACACCTGACGTTTCAGGAACCGACAGGTTGAAGGTTGAGACAGTTTCACCTTGAGAATCGGTATGAATTTTGAGGGTAGTATTATTTTGCACCTTCAGTACATCAGATTTTACAGTCACCGTAACATCCTTATCAACGAAATTCGGAGCCAGAGTCTGAACCGAGATTTCAAAATTATCATAAGGCGACAGCACCCTAGGGGCTGTTGTCACTATCATCAAAGGATCTTTTACGGTGATATTATCTGCAGTAGCGCCGAAGGCATTTTTTGTTTTATTGGAAGCTATGACCATTACGCGCAGCGAGCCCATATATTCGGGGATAAATACCTTATGTGTTTTTGTTGCTCCGGCAGCGAGCTCAAACGGTCCAAGTTGACGGGCCACTGCTGTGAAGCGTTTTGAAAGCGCTGTCTCCGGATTAATAAGTCCTTCATCTCCACCTATTGCATATACCGGATTCAGCAGTCCTGTAGTTGCACTTAAGACATCTCCGTAATTATCCCAGGTGCGGATATTCAGAGCCTGTTTCGCATAAAAATAGCTATATGGGTCGGCGGTTTTATAGGCAGTCAGCCCGAGTATTCCTTCATCAACCAGAGCGAGAGTGTAAGTCATAGCTTTTCCTTTAGCTTCGGAGACGGAAATCTCTACCTGAGAATTAGAAGAAGACTCTTTAGGCATTGAGATAACGGGATTCAACTTGGCTTCAGGGTTATTAACCGTCACCGGTGCCACGCCATAGAGACGTATAGGGAGGTCGTTATTGGAATTATACGGCTGTATAAGAGACACATATACATAGACGTTTGGAGTCATAATGTCTTTTGCGGTAAAGCTAATCACCGCGTCATCTTTCAGATTGTTATAAACGTATGTCTCAAGGATTTTCGAAGCGGACTCCACGGTAACAATAGCCTTGGAAGAAGCGTTGGCGGCAAAGGAGATATTAACTTTTTCGCCGACCTGATATTCGTCCTTATCACATTTAAGCGAGAGGAGAGCCGGAGCGTCAGAGAGTTGTGAAGAGTGATGATAGCCGTATTCCGTATCAAAATATATCACCTTAGAGAAAAAATGTTCTCCGGCATCGTTATTAACAACAAGAAGATACGCGCCCCAAGCCTCATCTTTAAGATTAAGAGTAAATGAATTTTGTCCTGCGGAAATCTGCTTCTTAAGAACAGGGGCCGCATAAGTACCTTTTGCATACTTGGCAAGTTCATCCGTTCTATTATCCCACCACCAATAATTCTCAAGTTTATAGAGAGTATAGGTCGTCGTTGCCGGATTCTTAACAGGGCTGCCATTATCACTCACTATCACCACATCAAAGCTCCAATCCTTATCGGTATAATAATAGCTCCCGTATTTAGATGTCGGTTCGGGGAGTCTTACGCCCACATACTGTTTAAAAGGAGACAGCGTAGTGCTGCGAGAGGTAATGCTAAAGTCGCCGCTTTGTTCAAACACCTTAACGAGCATTGAGAGTTTGGCGAACCCGGTATATTCGAGATCTTTCAGCGGGGATAGAGAAATTGTCGCCGAACTTTGAGCATTGAGATCTCCATTAAAGATAGTAAGAAAATCCGAATAATTCGAACGGGAGTCGTTATCGAATGAATAATCCTTATAATTGTCAAACGAAGTAATAGTCGGAGTAACTGTAGCATCAACAACGGCGGAGAGGTTTGAAGCCTTCAACCCGTTGAGCCATTTAGCAGACAGCAAAACAGAGGAAGCATTTGTCAGCCTTACTGTTTTGGGAAGATCCATATTAATCTGGAGTCTGTTAGGTTTAACTGTTTCCACTCTGAGTTTCTTGGCAAAGGAGTTGTTTCCTATCTTAATGGCAGCCTGCCAGTATCCGGTAGGGTCAGCCGCATTAGTAGCGAAATTAAAAGAATAGATATTTCCCACCGGGGAGTTGTTAATCTTCTTCTCATAGAGTCTGCCGTTAGGGTCATATACTTCAAGGATAACGGGGAAATTTGCAGGTATGGCATTATCTTTATCGGAGAGCATAAAATTCAGTGACAAAGAATCGCCGGGGCGCCACACGTCTCTATTGCTATAGATAAATCCGTTTATATTATTAGATATAAGTTTACCGCTCACGTCGAATTTACTCAGGGAGAGGGCCTCATTGTCCTGCAATTGCAAATAGGATTTATTACCCTTGTCGTCGGCAGCAGAGACTATATAGGGAGTCATGGTAAAGTTAAGCAAGGCTTTTCCATCATAGTCTGTTTTAGCTTCAGCGATAGGCTGGGCTTGATAATTATAGATGGTAACCTTAGCTTTATTCACGGGAGCGGCGGTAGAAATATCTCTCACGAAAACGTCAGCCTCTCCGAGATCATTGATTTTAGCTGTTACGGCGAGGTTAGATACGCTGACGCTTTTATAAATGTCCACATTATTATAATATGAGCGATTGCAGGGATCATTACGATGAACCCACCAGTCGCCCTCATAATAATAGTGTTTATAATCGTAGCCGATACCATCCCAGTAAGGCGTCTCGTCAACATCCATGATAGATTCTGCCTCATCGCCCGCATCACAGGCATAGGCGTAGCAACTCATATCAAAGTCGAGGGTAAGTAAAAAGACATCACCGGGGAGGGCTTCCACATAATCGGAGAGTACGAATCCGTATGTATTCCATGTTTTATAGTCGGATGAGCTCAAGTCGAGTTTAATCTTTCTCTCAAGTCTCCCCACGTCACGCACGCCATAATACAAAGAATTTGACCGTATAGCATACAGAATATTATCATTATACACTCGGCATATTCTAAGTACGACAGCATTCAGACCTTTTGCCTTAAAGGAGATGGAGACATCTTCCGCGCTGGGGATAATCATGCCGTTATCGCTCCATTGAATCTCAGGGAGGACATCAGTATCTTCCACTTTATACACGTAGCTGGCGCCGAGTTTATTATTATTATTATCGTAAAAATATGGATCTACTGTTATTTCGAGATCGGCATCTTCGGCGGATTCGCCGGTAAAATAAATAAACAGCGAGTTTTTATTTACTTCGCTATTATATTCCACCGCCTTTGAAAACTGAAGAAATGAGAACGGGTTTGATGAAGCGTTCAGCGGATTGGAAAAGTCCATTCTCACATATTTACTGTTTCCGTCGAGGAGGGTTTGTGTAGAGACAACTTTCAGAGTATTAACAGAAAATACGTCCAGTTTCTCCTCTACGGATTTATTGATATCAAGTTTATCGCCGTCGATGAGTATTTCCGGGGCACTTTCAGTGCGTGATATACCGGCGACGGTAAGAGCCACGACATTTGCCGAGAGTTGTTCTGTAGAGCAGTTATATGATTTTCTGACCGATTTATCGAGCATATCGATGGTCCGCGCAGCTTCGACTGGATTAACGAATTCAATGACAAAGCGGTAAGCGCATTCGGTGTCGTTTTCTACAACATACCATTTATCAGTTACAGAAAAATTTTGTGATTTCACGAAAAAGTTAAAAGAGAAATTGTCGATATTATCCGGCATATCCACGAGGTCTTTAATTACAAAGTCGGCAGTATACACGACATCGGGCTGGAGGTTTTCAGAAAATTTCAGCCCTATGGTATATTCGTCAACCCAATAAGGAGAGGCTTTCACCCTCGGCGTAATTTTAAAGACAGTCGGGGGGAGTACTTCGCCGAAAACTCTTTTAAGGGTAACATCGGGATTAAACCTTATTATGAGGTCTTGTTTTTGAGTGATACGACCCGCAGTATATTCTGTAATAAGTCCATAATAAACCTCATCATAGTTATACAGCTGTTCGATATATTCCTTATCGGCAGCCTTATTATATGATTTTGTTTTAGAGCAATTGGAAAAGGTTAATAGGATCATCCCCATTAAAAAAAAGAGGCAAAACTTTTTCATGT
>JAQVPY010000029.1 GCA_028701815.1 Bacteroidales bacterium
ACCTCTTCGCCGGAGTCGGAAACATATCGTTTGAACTCGTGTCAAGGGGTTGCCCTTCCGTTACTTCCGTCGATATCAATCCCAAATGTATCGATTTTATAAAAAAAACTGCGGCCGATTTAAAGATGACGGAAATACATACTGTTAGAGCTGATGTCTTTGATTTTATCACTCGCCTTAATACACAGTATGACCTGATTTTTGCAGATCCGCCTTACGATAACCCTAATCTCGCCGACCTTCCCGAATTGGTGCTCGGGAATAATCTTCTCGCGGAAGACGGGCTGTTTGTTCTGGAACATCCAAATAAATACGATTTTACAAAACGCCCTCGCTGCATCGACCACAGAGTTTACAGCCGCGTGAACTTCTCCTTCTTTAAATAAATCTCCAAGCCCTCCGCCGTATATGGCGCATTGTATTTATATATGGTGCCGTCAGCATTTATGATAATGGCAAAAGGAAACTGATATATGCGCAGCATCCGATGTGTGTCCATCAGGTTGTATGTGTGACACACTCCTGTCTTCGCGCTGTATGTGCTCTCAGTGTCCAAAGATATGTAAATCGGAGAAATTGTATATGAATTCCAATCGAACGCTTTTAATTCCGCTAATGTCGAAAGACATAGATCCAAATCACTTTTGAAGAAAAACAGATACCTGTTTCCGTCTATAGACTTTGAAATATCCGTTCCCGCCTCGTCAATAATACCTATATCCGGTAAAACAGAGCCCTTTGATAACGCGGTGAGATAGGCGGCGAGATCGCTGCTGAGCATGCGCGACTCCTTATATCGTGCCTTTATAGCGAAGGATTTTAGCAGGGCTGTTACAGCACTCTTTTCATAATCGGCGTTGAAGTAATCCGACTTTAAGACATAAATGTATATTAATTCTTTTAGCCGATAGTCTGTGAACGAGGAATCTGTAAGAAAAGGCTCCATCAGATAAGCGGATTCCTTAAAAAGCGTCATATACATGGGATTGTTATATAATACAGGCCTCCCGATAAAATACCGCGATAGAAAATCCGAATAATCATCTCTTATTAGCGAAAAATCTGTTACAGCCATGCTGTATTCTATATATGACACTAAAAATGTATTGCGGCAATTTTCCAGTTGCTTTAACTCTTTATCCCGAAAGGCATTATGCGCCGATAGTGATATCTTGCTGATGACATGTATGTTTTTTAATAGAAATGAATCGTATCTGTCATTGAAATTGTCAATCTCTTTATTTATGGTGTCGGATGAGAGAATATATAACTCTAACGACTGTTCCCCTGAGAATGGATTGCGATTGGGGACGTATTCGGGGCAGGCTATTGAAAGACGATAGCTCTCTCCTTCGGTAAGGCATATCGGCGCAGAATAATAATCTACGGAAATGAAGTACTCTTCTGTAGTAATAGCTGTTTCAAAGGTAAATGAAATCTTCTGAGTCTTGTCTATTATTGTGCTATATAGCACTTCCTGCTCATTGGTTAAATAGTCTTTGGTCTTATTGAGACAAAATGTTCTCCCGGTGCCGTTGGAGAAAACACAGTCTATCCTTATATTTTCAGCCGATAGGGTCGCGCCTGAAACTGTTAACAGTATTGATAATAACAGGATTTTACTTGTCGCCGTTTTCATATTGCCCTTCCTGTATTGTTTCGGCAACGCATTTGGGAACAAACATTGAGGCGTCGCCTCCGTTTATTACGATATCTCTTACTATAGAAGAGTTGAGGGAAGAGAATTCCGGCGCAGCGAGTAAAAAGATGGTCTCTATATCGGGGTATAATTTCTTGTTGACCTGTCCTACGATGCGCTCAAACTCGAAGTCGGCGGACGTGCGCAGTCCCCTTATAATGAAATGCGAATCACATTTCCGACAGAAATCAACCGTAAGTCCCGAATAAGTGTCAACTTCAATGCGCGGATTGTTTTTAAAAGTCTCCGCAATCCATATCTTTCTTTGCTGTACGGGGAAAAGATACTTCTTTTCAATATTGATGCCTATTCCGACAATAATTTTGTCGAAAAGAGTCAAAGCTCTCGTGATTATGGCCTCGTGCCCCAGAGTAATCGGATCAAATGACCCCGGGAAAACTGCAATTCTTTCTGCCATCGTATAAATAGGTTTAAGACAAGTGCAAAGATATAAATTAATTGTAATTTGCCGTGGATAATTCGGGATTTTTAAATTACCTTTGCATTGATGGACAAAAATTGAAATATTATGATTTATTGTGACAATATGGCGCACGACGCCGCTGAGAAATTGCTTGAAATTAAAGCCGTTAAGCTGAATGTGGCTAATCCTTTTACATGGGCTTCAGGAATAAAAAGTCCTATCTATTGCGACAATCGTAAGACCCTGTCATACCCCGAAGTTAGAAACTTCTTGAAAGAGAGCATGGCAAAGATCATCAGAGAAAAATACCCTGACGTTCAGGTTATTGCCGGCGTAGCAACCGGTGCTATCGCCATCGGAGCTCTTGTGGCAGATAAACTCGGACTGCCTTTTATCTATATTCGTTCTTCACAAAAAGACCACGGACTCCAAAATAAAATCGAAGGCGTAGTTAAGGCAGGCGAAAAAACAGTCATCATAGAAGATCTTATCTCTACAGGTATGAGCAGTCTCGCAGCCGTTGCCGCCCTTAGAGACGTTAACGCCGATATATTGGGTATGGTCGCTATTTATACTTACGGGCTGCCGGTTGCAATCGAGAATTTCAAAAATGACGGGTGTGTTCTCTATACCCTTACCGACTATGATACTACTATCGGTGCTGCAATAAAAAATAAATATATCGCACCTGAGGAAATGGATACTTTGAAAGAATGGAGAAATAATCCTTCAGAATGGCATAAATAATATGGTATGAAACACTTTGAATCTCGCTCGATATCTGTTGAAAAACCTGCAGAATCGATATATGATAGATTTACCGATTTTAATAATTTTAGAGACCTGATCCCGATGGATAAGGTGGAGAAATTCGACTGCACTGCGTCTTCTTGCCTCTTCGTTATTAAAGGAATGCCCGAAATCGCCCTCGAAATAATTGAAAAACAGCCTTTTTCAAAAGTTGAATATGCTACTAAAGATGCTAAGCCTATCGATATGCATTTCGGCTTTAATATTAATACGACCTCTGAAAACACATCCGATATAGTGCTTTATATCGATGCTAATGTCGATGGCTTTATGGCTATGGCCGTTTCGAAACCGCTTCAAAATCTGCTTAATATGATGGCAGATAAATTGGAAAAAAATTAATTACTCGCTTAAATCCTTAAATAAATAAGACAAATATTAAAAAAAATCAATTATTTGTATTATTATAAAAAAAAAAGTACTTTCGCAAAATATTAGAGATCTCTCTAATCGGATTTAATTACTTGTAAATTAATCAGTTATGTATTGGACGTTAGAATTAGCATCAAAATTGGAAGATGCACCTTGGCCTTGTACGCGAGAAGAACTTATTGATTATAGTGTCCGTTCCGGTGCTCCCCAGGAAGTGCTTGAAAATCTCCAAGATATGGAAGATGAAGGCGAAGTGTATGAATGTATTGAGGATATCTGGCCGGATTATCCTACAAAAGAAGATTTTTTCTTTCATGAAGATGAATATTAATTATGGCAAATTTTTTTAAAAAACTTATTGGCACGAAGTCGGATAGGGACCTAAAGGCTCTTAATCCCATTTTGCGAGACATAAAGAAGGCTTATACTACTATTACCGATCTTTCGGCAGACGAGTTAAGAGCTAAAACAGTCGGCTTTAGAGCCTACCTTAATGAGAACACCAAAGAATATACCGACAAAATAAACGATATAAAGGCGCAGCTTAAGGCGGATCCGGATATGCCCTCTCGAAGGAAAGAGGCTTTATATGATGAAATAGATAAAGTCGACGAACAGAGACGTGGAAGATACAAAGAGCTTCTCGATGAGATCCTTCCCGAGGCTTTTGCCGTTATGAAAGCTACGGCCAAGCTCTTTGCCGAGAATACGGATATTTCAGTTACGGCGACCAACTATGATCGTTTGCTGGCTGAGACGCATCCTAATGTAAGAATTGACGGCGATAAGGCTATTTATTCGAATACGTGGACTGCGGGAGGAAACCCAACCACTTGGAATATGATTCATTATGACGTACAGCTTATCGGCGGCATCGTCCTTCACCAGGGTAAAATCTCAGAAATGGCTACCGGTGAGGGTAAAACCCTCGTGGCTACTCTGCCCGTTTATCTTAATGCTCTTACCGGTCGCGGCGTTCACATCGTTACCGTCAACGACTACCTCGCAAAACGTGACTCTGAGTGGATGGGGGTTCTTTATCAATTCCACGGACTTACAGTTGATTGTATCGATAAACATGAGCCTAATTCCGAGAGTCGTAGAAATGCCTACAATTCTGATATTACTTTTGGTACAAACAATGAATTCGGTTTCGATTATCTTCGTGATAATATGACCGGCGATCCTGCAGAACTCGTTCAACGTGAGCATGTCTATGCCATCGTTGATGAGGTCGACTCCGTTCTTATTGATGATGCCCGTACGCCATTGATTATTTCAGGCCCTACACCTAAGGGCGATCAGCAGGAATTCGATCAGTATAAGCCTGCAATACAAAAACTTTATGAGGCTCAAAGGGTTCTCGTTACACAATATTTAGCCGAGGCAAAGAAAAAACTCTCTGACAACGCGTCTCCTGAAGAACAGAAATCAGGTGCCGAACAACTCTTCAGAGCTTTCAGAGGTCTCCCTAAAAACCACGCCCTCATCAAATTCTTGAGCGAATCCGGGAAAAAAGTCCTCATGCAAAAAACCGAGAATTTCTATCTTCAGGAGCAGAGCAAAAACATGCATATCATCGATGACGAACTATTTTTCGTAATCGATGAAAAAGCGAATACAATAGATATTACGGAGAAGGGTATCGAATTGCTGAACACTACCGTCGATGACCCCATGTTTTATATAATGCCTGATATCGGCACCGAACTTGCCAATCTGGAGTCTTTGCCTCTATCCGATATGGAAAAGGCGGAGAAGAAAGATGCTATTATCCAGGATTATACTATTAAAGCGGATAGGATTCATACTGTCAACCAGTTGCTTAAGGCTTATGCGCTTTTTGAAAAAGACGTGGAATATGTTATCATCGATAATAAGATTAAAATTGTCGACGAGCAAACGGGGCGTATTATGGAAGGGCGTCGTTATTCCGACGGCTTGCACCAGGCCCTTGAAGCGAAGGAGAATGTAAAAGTCGAAGCGGCTACTCAGACTTATGCTACCATCACACTCCAGAATTATTTCAGAATGTATGAGAAGCTCGCCGGTATGACCGGTACGGCTGAAACGGAAGCGGGAGAGTTTTGGGATATCTATAAACTTGACGTGGTGGTGATCCCTACAAATAGACCTGTAATAAGATCAGACCATGAAGACATGGTCTACAAGACAAAACGTGAAAAATATAATGCTGTAATAGCCGAGATAGAGAAAATAGTCAAGGATGGTCGTGCCGTATTGGTGGGTACCACATCGGTTGAAATCTCCGAGTTGTTAAGCAGAATGCTGACACGTAACAGGATTCCGCATAATGTACTTAATGCAAAGTTGCATCAGAGAGAGGCGGAAATCGTAGCCAAGGCCGGTTTGCAAGGAACCGTTACCATCGCTACCAATATGGCAGGTCGTGGTACTGATATTAAACTCGCTCCGGAAGTCAAGGAAGCGGGCGGCCTCGCAATCATAGGTACAGAACGCCACGATTCCCGTCGTGTAGACAGACAGCTGCGTGGTAGGGCCGGACGTCAGGGCGACCCCGGCAGCTCCCAATTCTTTGTCTCCCTTGAAGACGACCTGATGCGTATGTTCGGCTCCGAACGTGTAGCTTCTATTATGGATAGACTCGGACTCGAGGAAGGTGAGGTGATTCAGCATTCTATGATTACCAAATCTATCGAACGCGCTCAGAAAAAAGTCGAAGAAAATAACTTCGGCATTCGTAAACGCCTTCTCGAATATGATGATGTGATGAACGGACAGAGAGAGGTTATCTATAAGAAACGCCGTAATGCCCTCTTCGGTGATAAATTGCCGGTGGATGTTTCCAATATGTTCTATGATGCTCTCGAAGATATCGTCTCTACATTTCATGACTCTGGCGACTACGAAGAGTTTGTCATGGATATGATGAGGATGACTGGTTTTGACCCCGCCGGTGAAAAGAAATCGTATGCTTCTATGCCTGTTGATGACCTTACTGAGAAACTCTTCGAGAATGTCTCCGAGATATATAAAACGAAATGTAGAGCTATCGCGGAAAGAGTCCTCCCCGTTATCAAAAATATTGCTGAAAACCAGCCCCAGTATAAGAATATCATTATTCCGTTTACCGACGGCAGAAAACAGCGTGGTATCATTGCAAATATAGCAAGGAGTATTGAGAATCCTTATTATGAGATACCACTATCTATTGAGAAAAGTATAGTCCTCGGATATATTGACGAGGCGTGGAAAGATCATCTTAGAGAGATGGACGACTTGAAACAGTCGGTTCAAAATGTCGTCTACGAACAGAAAGACCCGCTTTTGATCTATAAACTTGAGTCTTTTGATCTCTTTAAGTCAATGATTCAAAAGACGAATAAAGATGTCGTATCATTTTTGTTGCGCGGTAACCTGCCAATAGCTAATGAGGGTAATATCAGGGATGCAGGCAATGTGCGTACTGCAAATAAACGTCAGTTGAAAGAAGAACGTGGCGACTTGCTGTCCAAAGCCAACACAAATACCCAGGCGCCACAGAAGGCTCAGCCCGTTCATGTGGAGAAAAAAGTTGGGCGTAACGATCCTTGTCCCTGCGGCAGCGGTAAGAAATACAAGAATTGTCACGGAAAAATTAATGACGTAGATTAATGCGATAACAGATAATAGCTATGAAACGAGTATTGATAAAATTGAGCGGCGAATCGCTTGCAGGAAAAGACGGTTATGGCATTGATGCCGAGAGAGTCGACTATTATGTCGAAGAAATAATGAAAGCTGTAAGTATGGGCACTCAGATTGCTATCGTCATCGGCGGCGGAAATATCTTTCGCGGCGTCAAGGGCGCTACTGCCGGTTTTGATAGAGTCCAGGGCGACTATATGGGTATGATGGCTACAATAATCAACTCGTTGGCCTTGCAGACCACTCTCGAAGAGCACGGTGTGAAAACCAAAGTCCTTTCAGGTCTGCCTGTCGAAAGAGTAGCAGAAGCGATGTCGGCTTCCCGTGCTATCGAGTATATTGAATCCGGAAATTTGGTTATTATCGCCGGAGGATCCGGAAACCCATTCTTTACTACAGACACAGCCGGTGTGCTTAGAGCCCTCGAGATAAAGGCTGATGCCATATTAAAGGGCACACGCGTCGACGGTGTCTATGATAAAGACCCCGAGAAATTTGATGATGCAAGAAAATATGTCTCCCTGTCTTTTGATGAGGCTATAGCTAAAAGTTTAAAGATTATGGACCAGACTGCTTTTACCCTCTGTAAGGAGAATGATCTCCCTATAGTGGTGTTTAATATTAATGTGCCATCTACACTGGTACGCGTTTTAAAAGGCGAAAACGCCGGAACAATAGTAAAAAACCCCAAAAACCAATAAACTGTTTATGTCAGAAGAAGTAACAATGGTAATCGATGATGCGAAAGACGGAATGGAATCCGTGGTCGCTTTTCTTGTAAAAGAATATCAAAAGTTAAGAGCCGGTAAGGCCAGTCCCGAAATGCTCGATAGCCTAAAAGTGGAATGTTATGGAGCTATGATGCCTATTAACCAAGTGGCAAACATTAACTCCCCCGACCCTAAACAAATTATCGTACAACCCTGGGATAAAAGTATGCTTGCTCCGCTTGAAAAAGCTATACGTAATGCAAACCTTGGATTTAATCCGGTAAATAACGGTGAAGTCCTGAGAATCTTAGTCCCCGCCCTTACGGAAGAACGTCGTAAAGAGATCGTAAAAAAAGCCCGTCAGGATGCAGAACAGGCCAAAGTAAGCATACGCTCGGTGAGAAAAACGGCTAATGATATGTCGAAAGACCTTAAATCTTCCGGAGTCTCCGAAGACGAAATCAAAAAGATGGAAGATAAAATACAGGAGCTGACTACCGATTTTACGAAAAAAATCGATAAGATCCTTGAAGTGAAAGAGGCGGAGATAATGACCGTTTAATTATCTGCCACTGATCCACGATTCCGGATTCTGTGTGGTATTGTCCTGCCAAATCTCAAAGTGCATCTGCGCGGTCCCCTCTGCGTTGTCGCTGCGAATTGCTCCAAGAGCCTGCTTTGTCTTTACCTGATCTCCTACAGAGACGTATACACTCGATAAGTTTGAATATACGCTGAGATATTCGCCGTGCCTCACTATTATTACATTGTCGTATTGGGGTATCTGAATGATTTTGGTGACCTTTCCGTCGAAAATTGCTCGCGCTGAACTGTTGGCTTCCGTTAAAATCGTTATCCCCGTTGAGTTTATTACTATACCTTTTAAATCCGGATGCGCATGTGTGCCGAATTTCTCGATGATTATGCCCCGCTCACACGGCCACGGCAATTTACCTTTGTTGCCTTCAAATTTGTCGGAAATGATCTTTTCTTCCGGGGTCAACTCTAATTTACTGCTCCCCTTTTTCTCCTTGGCAATAGCCTCTGCTATGGCTTTGTTGAGCTTCATCAGAGCATCTTGCTGCTTCTGAATCTTCTTTTTTAAATCCTTCTCTTCTTTTGTGAGCTTCTGTACAATGGCGTTCTTCTGCTGTTTTTCATTTCCCAAAACCTGCTTCTCCTTTTCCTGCTCCTGTGCAAGGTTGCGCTTGTTGAGACGCTGTTTTTCCAAATAATCCTGCTTGTTCTGCAACTCGTCTGTCTTTGCTATGATGTCGTTGCAGTACGCCTTCCTCCTCTCCGAATAATATCTGAAATATGCGATCCGCCTGAAAGCCTGGTTAAGATCCTTTGAGGCAAAAATGTACGAGAGTCTCTTATAGGCATTCTTGTTATACCATGTGTTTAATATCATCTCCGCATATTCGTCGCGAAGCGACTCCAATTCTCTGTTCAACATGTTTATGCTGTCGGTAGTGCTTGTAATCCCCCTGTCGATAGTCCTAATCTCCTTGTTGATGTTGCCTATCAACTTGTTGCGCGAAGATATCTGCTTGTCGATTACATATATCTGGTTTATAGAGGCCTTCTTCCCTTTTGTAGTCTCCGATAATAATTTATTGGTGTACTTTATGTCGTCTTCTATTTTAGACTTCTCACTTTGCAATTCTTCTTTGCTTTGTGCCATGCACGGAATCAGGCAAAACGACAACAGAAAACAAACGATAATATATTTAATTCTCATCATTACTGCTATTCGATTTTTATGTAATTGTCAGGTACCTTTATATATATTCCACTTATAAGTTCGGTCGAGTGCCTGGAATATTTCATGACAGCCGTCCCTAAACCCGCAATGTCTATTTCTTGCGACGTACAAATCCCTCGCCAAAGGTCATCATAAATTCTGCTAAGGAATCTGACATACAGCGAATTATTCGTGTCTGCATAACGGTATGAGTTAATGGCAACTTGTCCGTATTCTATTAGATATATCCTCCGCTTTCCGACGTTGTCATAGGTAATTGCGGTTAGACTGTCGGAAGACATGGAATATTGCGGTGAGGTTTCTGTCATGGAAATAAACGACTTGCACGGTCCACCCATCAAAAGACTTTCTAAAATATCATAGAAACCTGCATCTTTCGTACCATCTTGAGGAAATGCGATATTTTGGTATGTTCTTTGCAACTTATTAATAATTAGTGCGGTGTCATTTGTGATTTTTACTGATGCGACATTTATACCGCCGATGACGACATTAGCGGTGATTACTCCTTTAGAAGTGTAATTGATTATTCCTCTGATTTTCCTTGTTGTACTGCCATCGGCAGGCGAAAACGCACATTCGTAACGGCAGCTCATGGCTTCACATCGAAACGACTTGACAAACATGGAGTCGACAAAAGCGCCGGCTGATATGCTTTCTTTTGCTAATGCTTCCGGTTTGGAGGAGGCAGAGGAGCCAACCTTCCCGGCAGTACCGCAGGAGTATGACAAAAACACGCCAAATGTGACAGCCGATAAAAGAATCAGGAGGTGTTTATTCATAGTAAGTCTTCTCCAGTGCTTTTTTGATTAATATATCACTCTTCTTATCTCCGGCTGCTTTCAGGGCGTTTTCCCAATATTTGGCGGCGTTTTCTTCATTTCCGAGTTTCCATTCGATGTCTCCAATATGCTCGAGATATGTGCTTTTGTTGTCGCCCTCTTTAACCTTTGACAAAGCATCTGTAGTATATTTCAGAGCCTCATCATATTTCCCGTTTTTGAACAATGCCCATCCGTAAGTGTCTAAGTTATAGGGGTTTTCCGGATCGAGTTCAACGGCTTTCCTGCCCATCGTTTCTGCTTTCTCGAGATTAACTCCCGAAGTGCTTAGATAATAGCTGTAATTATTCAGAAGAAATGCGTTGTCAGGATTCAGAGCCAAAGATTTATCGTATGAATTATAGGCGGCAACAGTATCGCCTAATTTATAATAACATTCGCCGATATAAGAGAAAAATTCCGCTTTAAACGGGTCGTTGTTTATCACAAGGGTGATGCCTTCATTGAATTTGCCAAGCGCCTCACTGTATTTTTTCAGCAAGAGTTTATTGACACCATCGTAGAAATAGAAATAAGGTTCCAGGGGTGCTATCTTTTCAGCTCTGGCGCATAATACTTCTACCGAGTCGGTGTTGTCCAGATAACTTTCTATGTGTACTAATTTTTCGTAGACGGGGATTATAGACTCCGATTTGTTGTTCATGGTAAGGGCCTTGTAAAACCCCTGTCGCGCCATCCCGAAATTCTGCTGAAAATAGTACGACTCCGAAAGAATAGCCAGCGGCATAAAAGAGTCGGGGTGTGTCTCGCTTATAGTTTTCAGAAGGTTGAAGGCTTCGCCGTTGATTATATTTAAATCTTCAGTTTTATATAATTTAAATAAGATCACCAGTTTGGATTCGGCGTCAAGGGAGGGCACCGCGAAACCTGCGAGCAGTTCTTCGTAGGCTCTCTGCGTATCGCTCTTTTTACGGTAATATTCCGACAGAGTGATATGAATATAAGGGTCGTCGGGTGACTCTTTCGCGATATTGCCGTAACACTCCATGGCGGCGTCTTCGTCACCGTATTTCATGTACATATTGGCGAGCATCGAAATATAGCGGGTCTCTTCAGGATATGCAGCTATAAGTTTTTCCATCTCTTTTACAGCATTCCCGGTTTGTCCTTTTTCTTCGTATATTTTGACTGTTTTGACGGTGATATCTTCGCTGATACCAATCGCATCTTCGAGAAAATACAGCTGTTTTAAAGTCTTTTTGTAATCTGAGGTAGTAAGAAGAGCGTTTGCATATTCGAATTGCAGCTCTAAATTTTCCGGAGCGAGGGTGACGATTTTTTCGTATAAGCTCACCAGCTCTTTAGAGGCGGGAATAGTCTTGGATAAAGAGGCGAGATTTATTAGATAATCCACGTTGGTGTCGTCAATGTCGGCAGCAATTGTTGCGGCTCTTTTTGCTTCTTTCAGTTTGTAATCGGAAGAATAGAGTTTGGATAACTCATACCATGCCGCATCATTTAAAGAATCGGTTTTCACACATTGTTCAAAAAGGGCGACAGCCTTTGATTCGTTGCCTGCAAGTTTAGCTCCCATTGCCTGAATAAAATCGGAGGTCTTTTTTATTTCGGAAGGGCTGCTTATATTTGGTGTGACGGCGACCTTGGATGTCTTGCATCCGACGAGCAAAGCCGCCAGCAGGAATATCGAAAAATATCTCTTCATAAAAAATCATTTTTTTTGTTATACACCGGTAGAGCCAAAGCCGCCTTTTCCCCTGTCTGTTTCATCAAGGGTGTCAACTTCAGTCCATGTGGCACGTTCGTGGCGGCTTATTACCATCTGGGCGATTCTGTCGCCTGAATTAATAATAAACGCTTCATTCGAGAGGTTTATTATTATTACGCATATCTCTCCGCGATAGTCCGCATCAATAGTCCCGGGAGAGTTTAGAACGGTAATACCTTTTTTTATGGCGAGACCGCTGCGGGGTCTTACCTGGGCTTCGTAGCCTATCGGCAACGACATATAGAGTCCCGTCGGAATAAGTCGCCTCTCTAACGGCTGTATTGTTACCGGTTCCTGCAAATATGCCCTTAAGTCCATCCCTGCAGAGGCAATGGTTTCATATTCGGGTAACTGATTGTCGGATTTGTTTATGATGTCTATTTTCATTGTCTTATAATTTTTTTAATTTCTTTTTTCCATGCTATGGCGACGTAAACAAGTATCAGTACAGTGTTGCCGCAGAGTTTTACCGTAAGCGACGGGTAGGGGATTGCCATGGATAAAATGTATAGAACTATCGCAAGAAGCGAGAAGAGTCCTATCGCCTTTAGATCATAATTAACCGGATAATATTTTTTACCCCAGATGTACGACAAAATGACCATTATCATGAAACATGATACACATGCAATGGCGGAGGCCATATATCCTATCACCGGAATAAAAATGAAGTTTATTAGAAGTGTGACTCCGGCTCCTATTAAAGATTGATAGGCACCGTATTTTGTCCTGTCGGTCAGTTTGTACCATATCGACTGATTGTAATATACGCCTAAGAGCAAGTTGGCAAAAAGTATCAGAGGAACAACTTTGAGACCCTCCCAGTATGCCGCATTTTCTAAGTGCTTGAAGAAGTCTATATACAGCGTTATTCCTAAGAATATCAGCCATCCTAATATGATAAAATATTTCATGATGTCTGCGTATGTCTTGCGTGTATCTTTACTGTCTTGTTGCGAGAAGAAAAATGGCTCAAACGAGTAATTGAAGGCCTGGACAAACATCGTCATAAGCACGGCGAGTTTGTAGTTGGCTCCGTAAATACCAACGACATACATTGGATCTTGTCCTGCCGGCGTAAGATATTTCAACAGTATCTTGTCGATGTTTTGGTTGATTTGTCCGGCGAAGCCGACAATTAATATCGGAAATGCATATATCACCATCGGTTTCAATAAGGCAAAATTGATCTTGAGTTTTAGTATCTTTAATTCGGGATATAACAGTAAAACTCCTATAATATTGGCAATAAGATTAGAAAGAAATACGTATCCGACACCTATCGATGGGTTATACAACAATGCAAAGAAGGAGTCGGGCCGACTCATGCTCAACGGTCTGAACACAAGGAAAAACAGTAGATTCAGCCCTAAATTTATACCAATATTGACTATTTTAAGTGTGGCAAACCTTAAGGCTTTATTTTGAAGTCTCAGCAGAGTGAACGGCGTAGAGGTAAAAGCGTCTATGGCTACAATAATTGCGAGCCATAGTATGAATTTTTCATAGCCTGCATAGCCGATAAGTTGAGACAGCGGCTTCAGGAAAATAATTACGCATGCGAGGAAAAGTAGTGAGAGCGTTAATATGGAGGATGTAGTCGTGTTGTATACATCCTGCTTGTTGACTTTGTCTTTTGAAAATCTGAAAAAGGCGGTCTCCATGCCGAAAGTCAGAAATATCAGAACGAAGGCGACGTGGGCGTACAGATTGCTGACGATTCCGTATTCTTCCGGAGGGAAAAGTTGAGTGTATAATGGAAGAAGTAGAAAATTTAATGTTCTTCCGATAATGCTGCTTAATCCGTAATAGGCGGTTTCTCCGGCCAACTTTTTAAATGGATTCATATATGGAAGAAGCTATCGTTTTAATCTTTAACAACTTGTCGTAGAGGTCTTGGTCGGAAAAACGTAATGTTTTCGGCGGCACTGCGCACGGATCGTCTTCGATGTCTTCAGCCGGAACTCGTTTTCTGAGGGCCTTTTTTGCTCCCTCCAAAGTGAACTTGTTAACTTTAACCAGCTGATATATGCGCTCAATATTTTCGATGTCCTTGTTCGTGAAAAAACGTACACCCCTCTTGTTGCGTTTAGGCTTGATATATTGTGGAAATTCTTCTTCCCAAAAACGAAGAAGCGATTGGCTTACACCGAATTTTTCCGCCACCTCGCTAATGGAGTAATATAATTTGCTGTCTTCTTCCATCTGTAAATGAATTAAAAACCGTTAACTTGCAAAGTTAAATAAACTTTTTTAATTTTGCACACTTTTAAAAGGATTAAAAAAACATAAATGAAAAAGACGATGACTTGTTTCGAAATACGTGATACCTTCTATAAATTCTTCGAATCCAAAGGTCATGTAATAGTGCCTTCCGCTCCCATGATTAACAAATCCGATCCGGGTCTGATGTTTACCAATGCCGGCATGAATCAGTTTAAAGATATCTTTCTCGGCAACAAACCTGTCGTTTATCCGAGAGTGGCCGATTCACAGAAGTGCCTCCGTGTGTCGGGAAAACATAATGACTTGGAGGAAGTAGGACATGATACCTATCATCATACCATGTTTGAAATGCTCGGCAACTGGTCGTTCGGCGATTATTTCAAAAAGGAGGCTATAGCTTACGCATGGGAACTGTTGACGGAAGTATATAAAATTGACAGGGAACGTCTTTATGTTACCGTTTTCGGTGGCGATGCAAAGGAGAATCTTGATCCCGATATGGAAGCTAAGGGCTTTTGGCTCAATCATCTTCCGGAAGATAAGATTATCTTCGGCAACAAAAAGGACAACTTTTGGGAAATGGGAGAACAGGGACCCTGCGGCCCTTGTTCAGAGATACATATAGATTTACGCGATGACGCCGATAGACTTGCTGTCCCCGGTGATACTCTCGTCAATAAAGACAATCCGCTCGTGATCGAAATATGGAATCTCGTATTTATGCAATATAACCGTAAGGCTGACGGATCTCTTGAACTGCTTACACACAGGCATATAGATACCGGAATGGGGCTCGAACGTCTTTGTATGGTGCTCCAAAATGTTAAATCTAATTACGATACCGATGTCTTTCAGCCAATGATCAGGCATATTGCCGAGATGGCAGGTGTGAAATATGGCGAAGACGAAAAATGCGATATCGCTATCCGAGTAATAGCAGACCATATAAGAGCTATCACTTTCGCAATAACTGACGGGCAGTTGCCGTCGAATACCGGCGCGGGATATGTCATCAGAAGAATCCTCCGTCGCGCTGTCAGATATGGTTATACATTCTTGAATCTTAAGTCGCCGTTTCTTTTTGAACTTGTCGATGTTATTGATGAAGGAATGGGTAAGGCCTATCCTGAACTTCCAAAACAGAAGAATATATGTAAACGTGTCGTAGCTGAAGAAGAACGCTCGTTTCTTAAAACTCTCGATACGGGAATACAGAAGTTTAACATATATATGAAAAACCATGAAGCCGACAAGGTCGTCGATGGCGACTTCGCATTCGAGCTTTTTGACACCTTCGGCTTCCCGATCGACCTTACCGCTCTGATGGCATCAGAAAAAGGTAAAACCGTCGATATGGAAAGCTTCTCCGATAATCTTCAAAAACAAAAAGAACGCTCCCGCAAAGATGCAAAACAGTCGGTTAACGACTGGCAATATACTTCCGAGAATCATACGGAAGAACAGGAACAACACGCTACTTTCTGCGGTTACGACTATACGGAAATGGAGATTGCCATCCTTAAATATCGTGAGGTCTCAGCTAAAGGTAAGACTTTTTATCACCTTGTTTTTCCGGCGACGCCATTTTATGCCGAATGTGGAGGGCAGGTAGGGGATACCGGCGTCTTAGTCAATGAAATTGAAACAGTGGAGGTAATAAATACCATCAAAGAAAACGATTTGACCATCCATG
>JAQVPY010000173.1:0-522 GCA_028701815.1 Bacteroidales bacterium
AAGAGTTGGACACGCTGAATCGCGTTGTCTCGTTGTATCTCGATTTTGCCGAATTGCAGGCACAGAATCATACGCCAATGTATATGAGGGATTGGATTCAGAAATTGGACGACTTTTTGAAATTGTCGGGTAAAGCCCTACTTACGCATGCAGGGAAAATATCGGCCGTTTTGGCGAAACAGAAAGCCAATATGGAATACGATAAATTCAAGGAACGCACACAAGACCAACTCTCGCCGGTAGAGTTGCATTTTTTGGAGAATTTTGAAAAGGAACAGCAAAAATTAAAACGCTAAACAATGATAACACGCACGTTATACTTCGGCAATCCGGCTTATCTTTCGCTTAAGGATGAACAAATAGTCATCAAAATTCCTGATATTGAAAAAAGAGATTTTGATGAAGAAGTAAAACAAAAGGCGACACGGACTGTCCCTTCCAACTGGCATAACAATTCCTAAGGAAATTGATGCGAAGGCGTAATATGAATCACTGATGCTTGGCTTTTTTCTAATTCATCAC
>JAQVPY010000173.1:532-3987 GCA_028701815.1 Bacteroidales bacterium
CTTCTTGAAAAAAATTGCGCCGTAATTTCATGCGATAGCTCACGCCTACCCGTTGGACTTATGCTACCGCTATGTGGAAACTCCGTCCAAACAGAAAGAATGCGGGAACAAATAGAAGCATCCCTTCCATTAAAGAAACAGTTATGGCAACAGACAGTAATAGCTAAGATACGAAACCAGGCAAGCATTTTAAAACAACTTCGTCAAGTAGAAACAGGAAATATGCAGCAATGGGCAACGGATGTTAAAAGCGGCGATAGCGATAATAAAGAAGCACAAGCTGCCGCTTATTATTGGAAAAAAGCGTTTCCGACAATAACTGACTTCGTTCGTTCTCGTGAAGGAGAAAGCCCTAATAATTTGCTTAATTACGGTTATGCAATTTTAAGAGCTGTAATAGCTCGCGCACTTATTTCAAGCGGACTTCTGCCGACTTTTGGCATACATCATAAAAATAAATATAATGCATATTGCCTCGCTGATGATGTAATGGAGCCATATCGGCCATACGTCGATAAATTGGTCATGAATATATTCGACAATTCTACCGATTGTAAAACTCTTACTAAAGAAATAAAAACTAAGCTGTTGGAAATTCCGGTAATGGAAGTCAATATTAACGATCTACGCCGCCCCCTAATGGTCGCCGCCTCAATAACGACATCCTCTCTGCAGAAATGTTTCGCAGGAGAAAGCAGGAAAATACTATATCCGGCAATGAGTTAATGCTAATGGACCGGTTTAGCGAATATAGAATCATGTGGATATTAGTTTTTTTCGATTTACCTACAGAAACAAAAAAAGAGAGAAAAGCAGCATCAAATTTTCGCAAAACACTTATCAAAGACGGATTTACAATGTTTCAATATTCTATCTATGTACGACACTGCGCCAGTATGGAAAACGCCGAGGTGCACATTAAACGCACCAAGCGAGAACTGCCAGAATATGGCGACGTTGGAATAATGTATATTACTGACAAACAATTCGGCAAAATAGAGTTATTCCACGGTCAAAAAGAAGAACCATTAAACGTGGAAGGACAACAATTAGAACTGTTTTAAAAATAAAAGTATGAGTAAGTATTTTTCACCTCGCCAAATAAACAAAAAGATATTCACGATTGCCGCCTCCTCGGCTATATTCCTGTCGTCCTGCAACGACAAAGACGAAGAACAAAAGCAATTAAATATGGTGGTGATCATGTCTGACGATCATTCGTATCAGACAATCAGCTGCTTCGACCAGCGTTTCATCCAGACCCCTAATATCGACCGACTCGCCGCAGAAGGTGTCAGGTTTACCAACAGCTTCGTCTGCAATTCCATCTCAGGACCCAGTCGCGCGACCCTGCTGACAGGCAAATACAGTCACAATAACGGCTATAAGGAAAATATTTCCGGCATTGCCTTCGACGGCTCTCAACAAACAGTTCAAAAACTTCTTCAGGCAGGTGGTTATCAGACAGCAATAATAGGCAAATGGCATCTCGACGGAATACCAACAGGATTCGATTACTGGAATATTCTTCCGGGTCAAGGCGATTATTACAACCCTGATCTTATCTCTGAAAAACAACACGATGCCACCATACCCTGCAATCAACTTTTGGATACCGTCAGATACGACGGGTACGTCACAAATATCATCACTGACCTGAGTATAGACTGGCTGCGAAACAAACGCGACAAGGCAAAACCGTTTTGCATGTTTGTCCATCACAAGGCCGCTCACCGCAACTGGATGGCAGACACTACAAATATCCAATCATTTGAAAATGAAACCATTCCGCTACAAGATAACTTTTACGACGACTATAAGGGGCGTAAAGCCGCAGCCAAACAAGAGATGAGCATCGACAAAGATATGACACTGATATACGATCTAAAGATGCTTAACGACAGTGTCAGCGACCGTCGTTACGCTTCAAGCTACTACGGATATGACAACAGCATCTACGGTAGAATGAACTCCGAACAAAAAGCCGCATGGGACAAATTCTATCAGCCGATTATAGATAATTTCGTCGCCTCCGATTTGTCTGGCAAAGAGCTCGCCGAATGGAAATACCGGCGTTATATGCGCGATTACCTGAAAGTCATACAATCCTTAGACGAAAATATCGGACGGTTATTAAAAGAACTTGAAGATGAAGGTCTTCTTGAAAACACTGTTATCCTCTACCTCTCCGACCAAGGTTTTTACATGGGAGAACACGGATGGTTCGACAAACGCTTTATGTACGAAGAATCCATGCGCACGCCGTTGGTAATGCGGCTGCCAGGATGTCTGCAAGATGCCGGCAATAATCGCAGCACCGGACGAGATCATCACAACAGCACTAAAAGCGACAACGAACCGACATACCGCGACATAAATCAATTAGTTCAAAACATTGACATAGCGCCAACCCTGTTAGACCTCGCCGGACAACCGATTCCGGAAGATATGGACGGCATGTCGTTACTACCATTAATCAAAGGAGAGTCGACACAATGGCGTCAGTGGTTATACTACCATTACTACGAGTATCCTGCTGAGCACAGCGTCTGCCGTCACTACGGCATTCGCACCGATCGTTACAAGTTGATACATTTCTATTACGACATCGACGAATGGGAATTATACGACTTAAAGTCAGATCCCCATGAGATGAATAATCTGTATGGGTTGACGGAATATGACAGCATTGTTATTCAATTAAAGGAAATGTGTCCGGAATTTTTGTATCAATAATCCTTTGCTTTTTATGACTAAAGAAGTAGCAAAAAAGCCTTTTACTTAAAAAAACGCGTCAGAATTTCATGTAAAATTCATTTCAAAATCCATGGTAAAGACAAAAAAAATGCGGTCTGTCCGACCGCATTTTTAATTTGTAAAACAACACGTATTTCATTGATTGATATCGCGTTACAAACATCGTGTTGTTATCAATCCGTCAAAGATACAAATTTTAAAGCAATTCACAACTAAAGAAGTACACGCACACAATAGACGACGGTTGTTATCAATCCGTCAAAGATACAAATTTTAAAGCAATTCACAACTGCATTGCAGTTCTCCGGTAAGAATTTCATGTTGTTATCAATCCGTCAAAGATACAAATTTTAAAGCAATTCACAACGAACGTAGTTGTCTCTTATTTGAAAAGACGTTGTTATCAATCCGTCAAAGATACAAATTTTAAAGCAATGCACAACCAACGTTTGATTGGTTAATTGTAAATGAGAGTTGTTATCAATCCGTCAAAGATACAAATTTTAAAGCAATTCACAACCGTAAGACTTCAACAATAGCACCGAAGCCGGTTGTTATCAATCCGTCAAAGATACAAATTTTAAAGCAATTCACAACCATTACAATTCCGCGCCATTAAAAGGTATGTTGTTATCAATCCGTCAAAGATACAAATTTTAAAGCAATTCACAACATAAACGGTAAGGACATTAAAGGAC
>JAQVPY010000030.1 GCA_028701815.1 Bacteroidales bacterium
GAGTCTGTCATCCTTCTCAGCAAGTCGCCAGAGTCGTTAAGAGATTTTACGGAGAACCTGTCGACGAGGATTAATATCTCCTTTTTCTTTGCCACAGCGTTTTTCAGTTTAGTAGAACCGAGCACTTCCTCAATATCGGAGACTGTGACAGTATCGCCAACTTGTAGCACTCTCGAGTAGCCCTGACCCTGCAAGAGTTCAAGACGCGGCACAAGAGACTCTGAATCTATTATATTTTTAAAGCAAAGATAACAGCGCGTTTCGGGAGGAAGTTTAGAGATAAAGTCCAAGACATCTTCCGTTGTATATTGTTTCACTTCTTTTCCCGATATCGGGGAATATGTTTTGCCGAGTCGGGCAAAGAGAAGTTTAAGGTATTCGTAAATTTCAGTAGCCGTACCCACCGTAGAGCGGGGGTTAGAGATGGCGACTTTTTGTCCTATAGCAATGCTGGGGGATATACCGGTGATTTTGTCCACGTCGGGTTTCGTAACCTTTCCGAGGAACTGTCTCGCATAAGAGCTTAAGCTCTCCACATAGCGTCGTTGACCTTCGGCGAACAAAGTGTCGAAGGCAAGGGAAGATTTTCCCGAGCCGGACACGCCGGTGATAACCACAAACCGATTACGCGGGATATCCACTGTAATGTTTTTCAGGTTGTTGACCCTTACTCCCTCAAGATGAATAAAATCTGTTTCCATAACTTGCAAAGGTACATATTTTTTTTGCAATTTTTACGGCAGCAAAATATATTTAAGAAGAAGTGTATCGGAGATATCTGTTCTCGTCATAAAATCGGAGAGAGAGGAATAGGGCGACTTTCGTCTTTTGTTAACGATCACTTTAGTCATCTCATAATCGATATAAGGATGGCGCAAGATCTCCTTAAATTCGAGGCTGTTGACGTCGAGTTTTTTAACCAGCGATTTATCGACAGTAATCTTTGAGGAGATTTTATCGAGGGTCTCTTGCGTAAAGCCATAAACTTCGAGGAGTTGACTTTTATATAGGAATCCACCAAGGCGGGATCTGTATTTAACTATTCTCCCGGCGAAGACGGGACCGATTCCGGGAAGCGGCAGAAAGTCGAGCGAGTCGGCCGAGTTGATTTCAACCGAAACCTGCGGCTGTTCCATCAACATCCTGTCGGTAGCATTTTTGTACTCCTCATACAATTTTGCTCTGAAGAAGTCGGTCTTTGGCACCACGATACGCATAGCATTCAGGCAGATAACAGCGATAGCGAGACAAGCTATGCTCACCCTGTCTCTTTTAGAGAAAAAAAGATAATCTTTATACATAACTATTTATTTTTAAGGATTTTTACACCTATTTTACACTGAAGGCATTTTTTTGCGTCGCAATAATATTTCTTCAAGAAAAGCAAGGCCTGGGTATGCATGGCATTTTTAGGATGGATATTCAGCCTTTTCCAGTTACGGATGACAAGATTATTCTCCGGTGGGATCTCTTCCATTATCGAGAGCACCTTGTCGCAAAGCATATTATTATTTTTGGCATTTCCATAGAGGAACATCATAGGAAGCACGGCATTAATGAGGATAATATTAATAGAATCGGGACCTATTGTTCTATCGGCAGGGGTCGACGGTTTGTCGAACATCAGGTGGCAAGTCCAATAATCGTTAATATGGGCAGTAAAGAGCGCATGCATTGCATGGAGATCGTTACATACGAGAAAGGAAGCCAACCCCAAATAATCGTTTTGAAGAAAAGAGGAACACTGAGCGATTCTTACACAGGGGAAATTTGCCGGTCGCAACCTCAACAGATTCCAGTTACAATATTTTTGAGTCTTAACATTCAGAACATTGGAATAGAAACAATACTCGCGCCACAATTGTTTAGGATAATCGTCATTAAAATCGGGGCGAAGCAGGGAAGCGGTGCCAAACAGCAAGGCGTCGACAGCGAGGGGGTTATCTATATACTTCATTATAAACTTACAGGGCAGGGCTTTTGCGAGGAATTCGAAGGCCTCATTATTGACCTTACAGCCGAAATTTCTGAGGATAAGCCGGTAGCACAATTCGTCCCAGTCGTTATTTATTTCGGACAACATAGCATTTAGCACAGATTTTTTTGCCGTAAAACTCTCAAAAAAGCAGGAATCGAGCATGTCATAAACGACATACAGAGGGACTTCGGAGATAGATTTGGCACATGGTATAACATCTTGTGAGTGCATAAGGCGTATATATCTGTCGATCAGAAAGTCGGGTATCAGTTTGCTCAGTTCCACGGTAGGAATGGTATCACCATGAAAATAGTACACATCAGCATCATACGTCCACACAACATGACAAATCACATTAGCATAATTAGTATCAAGTTGATGACAATGCAGAAACCAGTCGGAGGATTTCACGTGTATTTCGACATTTCCTGACCACATAACTCCGTCAATTGAGAGTCGGGCATTTAAAAAATCGGGGCCCTGACCGTTATTTTTCTCCCCGAAGTTGAATATTTCGACCTTTTTATTGTCGACAGTGATTACAGGCACATTAAGCAATTGATGCCGCCAAATAAAAGATAATACGCTCTCATTCATAAGAAAAAGTTTATTCTTAATCTTACAAAAAGCAAAATGTCGGGTTCTTTGTAAAAGATTTTTTATAAAAAGATGATTTTTCATTAAAAAAATCTTTAACTTTGCAGAAAAAAGATGGAAGAATTAAATTCGGTTTTACAATCAATTTACGGCAAAGTAAAAGTATTAATCGAGGAAAACCGCGATTTAAAGAAGTCCATTTATGAATTAGAAAATAAAATAACAATATTAAATAACCAATTATCGGAGGAAAAAGACAAACAACTTAAAGAAAAAGAAATTTTTAAGGAGTTAATGAAAGAAATTGACGATTGTATAACTATTTATTCTCAGAAGAGTACAATATAACATGGCAGATGAATCAAAGTCCGTATCGATTAACATATTAGGACGGGCTTATCAAATTAAAGTTAACGAAGAAAACAGCAAGGAAGTAAAAGAGGCAGAGGCAGAGATTGGGAAGTTGGTCGATTATTTTAAGCAGACCTACGCGTATAAAGATGATAAGGATTTATTAGCGATGGCTGTCCTGCAATTTGCAGTAAAGGCTATTTTTTATGAGAAGGTGAAGGGCAAAGCCGCTCTTCCGAAAGAGATATTGGACAAGGCAAAAGAGATAGATAAGTTATTAGGCGACAGTTCTTTGTAATTTAAGCATACTCGCATTAGCTCACAGTTAAAAAACTCAACAGTTTACAACTAAGGATTTTTTCGTACAAAAATAAAATAATCAAGGGCAAGCTTCATTTTTTCAGAAGATCCCCGCGATATTCGAGAAGTCCTGATCTTAATTATTTAGGAGTTTTTTTAAACTCCCGAGCTTTTGCGAGTTTTTTTTATTCCGATAACCAAAGAAAAGAAAAGACATGGAAATACAAATGTACGTAGCAATAGTTACAGCAATTGCAGGTCTGGGAATCGGAATTCTGCTTGCCGCTACTGCTTTTAAGAAGAAATTAACCAAGCAAAGTCTTGAGGCGCTGAAAGAAGCTGAGGAAAAAGGTGAAATCATTAAAAAAGACAAGATCCTTCAGGCAAAAGAAAAATTTCTGCAATTAAAATCGGACTATGACAGACAATGTCAGGAACGTAACAACAACATCGTAAAAAACGAGAACAGGATTAAACAGAAAGAGCAACTTGTCGATCAGAGGATGAATGAGTTGGTAAAAGAGAAGAGTGACAACGCTCAACTCAAGGAACAGCTTGACAATCAGCTCGAGCTTGTAAGCAAGAAACAGGCTGAAGTCGACAAACATTTCAACCAGTGTCTCGAGCAGTTGGAAAAGATTTCGGGTCTATCGGCAGAAGATGCAAAGCAACAACTCATTGAGAGTTTGAAAGAAGAGGCTACAGCATCAGCCATGGTACAGATTCGAGACATCGTCGATGAGGCTAAGATGACAGCCAACGCAGAAGCTAAGAAGATAGTAATAGAGACTATTCAGAGAACAGCCACTGAAAATGCGATAGAGAACAGCGTTTCCGTATTTCATCTCGACAACGATGAAGTTAAGGGCCGTATCATAGGCAGAGAGGGAAGGAACATAAAAGCTCTTGAATCGTTGACGGGTTGTGAGATAATAATTGACGACTCTCCAGACACCATCATCCTGTCGGGTTTCGACCCGGTAAGGAGAGAGATTGCACGACTTTCGCTGCACAAACTGGTAACAGACGGAAGGATACACCCGGCAAGAATTGAGGAGGTGGTATCCAAAACGCAGAAGCAGATAGAACAGGAGATAGTGGAGATAGGTAAACGTACATGTATTGACCTCGGTGTTCACGGTTTACAATCTGAACTCGTCCGCTTAATCGGAAAGATGAGATATCGTTCCTCTTACGGGCAGAATCTGCTGCAGCACTCGATAGAAGTCGCCAACTTAGCAGCCACCATGGCTGCCGAACTCGGGCTGAATCCTAAAAAGGCCAAACGTGCCGGATTGTTGCACGACATAGGCAAGGTGCCTGATCAAGAGCCGGAATTACCACACGCATTATACGGCATGAAGCTGGCAGAGAAATACAAAGAGAAGCCGGATATATGCAATGCCATCGGTGCTCACCACGACGAAATCGAAATGACCTCACTGCTGTCACCTATTATTCAGGTCTGTGACGCCATCTCGGGAGCACGCCCCGGCGCGCGCCGCGAAATAGTGGAAGCTTATATCACCCGCTTGAATAAACTTGAAGAGCTCGCCCTCGAATTCCCCGGCGTACTCAACACCTACGCTATTCAGGCAGGAAGGGAATTGCGCGTTATCGTCAACGCCGACAAGGTGTCAGATACCGAAGCACAAAAGATCTCCTTCGAGCTGTCTAAGAAAATCCAAAACGAGATGACTTATCCTGGACAGATAAAGATTATGGTTATTCGTGAGACACGAGCCGTAAATTATGCAAAGTAATTTAAACAGATAATACTATGTCAGTAATCGTTGAATCGGTCATTTTCGATTTGGACGGTGTTATAACTAAAACCGCTATCGTTCATAGTGCCGCATGGAAACAGATGTTCGATGAATATCTTAAATATCGCGAACAAAAATTCGGTGAGCCTTTTGTGGAGTTTTCTCACCAAACCGACTACATCAAATATGTTGACGGCAAGCCAAGATACAAAGGTGTCAACGACTTCCTTTTATCGCGCGGCATCAATATAGAATATGGCACACCTGACGACAAGGCGGGATTTGACACCGTATGTGCTCTCGGCAACAAGAAGAATGAAAAATTCAACGAGATAATAACGAAAGACGGGGTAGAAGTTTACGATTCCACTATAGCTTTTATCCAAGATTTGAGAAAACGCGGCATAAAAACCGGAGTCGCCTCAAGTTCCAAACACTGCAGTCCTATCCTGGCCCGTATGGACATGCTCTCTCTTTTCGACACCTGCGTAGACGGGACCACCTCCGCGGAGTTGAATCTTAAGGGGAAGCCGGAACCCGATATCTTTACTACCGCCGCCGACAACCTCGGCTGTTCATATAATAAATCTATAGTGATAGAAGATGCCGTCAGCGGCGTCCAAGCCGGCAAAAAAGGCAATTTCGGACTCGTAATAGGCCTCGCCAGAGAGAACAACCTTCGGGAACTCGAAATCAACGGAGCTGATATCGTGGTAGAAGATATCACGGAAATATCCTTTGAAGATATAGAGTCGTGGTTCCAATACGGACTCAAAATAGACGGGTGGAATCTTACCTACAAAGATTATAATAAAAATGTTGAAAAAACACGCGAGACACTTATGACCGTCGGCAACGGCTACTTCGGGACGAGAGGAAATATGTCGGAATGCTTCGCAGGTGAAAACAACTACCCCGGCACCTATATGGCAGGCGTATACAATCGCCTCCGTTCAAAAGTCGGCGACAAAATGATCACTAATGAAGACTTCGTCAACTGTCCCAACTGGACCGTCTTCAGATTTAAAATAGGCCGCGAACCGTGGATAGATATCAACGAATGCGAGATAAAATATATCGAACGAAATTTAGATTTGCGCTCCGGGGAGTTGCAACGCGTGATGTGCCTGAAAGATAAAAAAGGAAGAATACATCTTATCGACAGCAGGAGATTCGCTTCTATGAGCAACTACCATGTAGCCGGCGAGAAATACTCTTTTACCGCGATAAATTATTCAGGGACAGCAACTTTCTGCATCGGCATTAATGGTGATATCATCAATGCAGGCGTTGATAGATATAAACAGCTCAACCAAAAGCACCTCAACCCCGACGCCGTGGTCATCGAAGACAACGTCATTACCGTAGGGGTGGAGACCACGCAGTCTAAAATCACTGTCGTAGAGATGGCTAAGATAACATCCGACATTGACAAGACGGCAGAGATAATAAAAAACCGATCCGGATACATCGAATATTCGGCTAAAGTTAAACCGCTCACCTCCGTCGATTTTCAGAAGATTGTAACTTTATACAACTCCTATCAAGACAAGGGTGATGTATATAAGAAATCGGCAGCTCTGATAAACTCCATTCATAGCTACGACGCCCTTTTGAGAAGCAGCAGGATGGCATGGAAAAAGATTTGGGACGAGATAGACATAGAAATCTCAGGCGACCGTCTTGCACAAAAGCTGATACGTCTGCACCTGTATCACCTTATGGTTTCGTTTTCTCCACATAACGAGAATTTCGATGCCAGTATCACTGCACGTGGCTTACACGGAGAGGCTTACCGCGGACATATCTTCTGGGATGAATTGTATATTTTGCCTTTTTATTGCCTGCACTATCCTGAAGCGGCAAAAGCCATGCTGATGTACAGATACAGACGTCTTGACGAAGCGCGCAAATATGCAAGGGCCAACGGCTATAAAGGTGCTATGTTTCCCTGGCAAAGCGGCAGCAGCGGCAGAGAAGAGACACAGACGCTGCATCTGAACCCCGTCTCAGGACAATGGGGCGACGACTACAGCTGCCTCCAACGTCACGTCTCCCTCGCCGTAGGATACGACATATACATGTATTATCATACTACCGGTGATATCGACTTTATGTCGTCAAAAGGTTACGAGATGATCAGCGAAATATGCAGATTCTGGGTGTCAATGTGTAAATACGACCCTGAAACCCGCCGTTATTCCATAGAAGGCGTAATGGGCCCTGACGAATTTCACGAAAAATACCCCGAATCGGATAAAGGCGGCCTCCGCGATAACGCATATACTAATGTGATGACTGCATGGCTTCTTAATATCGGAGCAAACCTCTTCGACGATTTGTCAGAATATGAGGACGCAAAAAAGATTATCGGGAAATTGAAGTTGACAAATAACGAAATTGAGCACTGGCGAGACATAGCCACGTGTTTAAGATTCGTTATAGAAAATGACATCATAGCTCAATACGACGGCTACTTCGAATTAAAAGACCTCGATTGGGAGAAATACAGAGAGAAATACGGCAACATATACCGCATGGACAGGATTTTAAAAGCCGAGGGACTCTCTCCCGACAACTTCAAAGTGGCAAAACAAGCCGACACTCTGATGATGTTTTATACGCTTCCTAAAAATGATGTCTCATCTTTATTAAAATCCATGGGATATAAGATGAGTAACGACTATATCCAAAAGAACCTCAGATACTATCTGGCACGTACCTCTCACGGCTCCACTTTAAGCAAGATTGTTCACGCACAGCTTGCAAATATGATCGACGATTTCGATTTAAGCCGTACATTGTATTTTGATGCGCTCACAAGCGATTTCGTTGACGTCCAGGGGGGAACAACAGCAGAAGGCATACATGCCGGTGTGATGTGCGGAACGATTTTAATAGCCCTTTTCTCTTTCGCAGGCATAAACATCTTCGGAGAACAAATAGAATTAGACGTTCCTAAGATGCCTAAGCCATGGACAGGCATTAAGTCGAGCCTCACCTTCAGAGGAAAAAGATTTAAAGCAGATATTCATTAATCAAAAAAATTATCATACCATGTTAAGCGACGTTTTATTGATAGAAGAAAAACACGAAACTGCTGCAAAAGCCCTTTTTGAACTCATTGAAAAAACGAGAAAAGGCAGATTTGTAGTCGCTATTTCAGGCGAGTCAGGCAGCGGAAAAACCGAATTATCCCATTGTTTGGCCAAGGAATATAAAAAAGCTGATATGAGGGCCAAGCCGCTTCATACCGACAACTATTATCTCACCCTGCCGGAAGAGAGAAACACATGGCGCGAAGCCCACGGTCCGTCTGCAATAGGAGATACGGAATACGACTGGGCCACCTTAAACGGCAACGTAGAATCGTTCCGTCGCGGCGTTAAAGCCTTTATGCCCTGCGTGGATATCGTCACCGATCAGGTGGACTCCCTGATAACGGATTTTTCTAAAATAGACGTTCTGATTCTCGATGGATTATACGCCCTAAAATGTGAAGACGTGGATTTACGAGTGTTTATCGATATCACCTATTTTGAAACGAAAAAAGCTCAATTAAAACGCGGAAAAGAAGCTCAAACTCCTCTCCGCGCTATGGTACTTCAAAGAGAACACGAGGTGGTGTCATCTATGAAAAATACAGCCGACGTGCTTGTCAACAAAGACTATACATTATCAGAGAACCTTTAGGGATCCTAAAGGTTTTACATGTTTATTTGCAAGTTTTCGTTTTTCACGAGTGCAAAGATTAACTCGCCCTGCACACAAAGCGTTCCGTCTACTTCAGCTTTCGCTTTGACAAAAAACACCATTCCACGTGAATTGGTTATCTCTGCTGTAATTTTTATTTCATCTCCGGGCTTTACCTGTTTTTTAAACTTAACATTATTTATTCCAGCATAAAAGGGAGTTGTACCTATCAGTCTGTCGCCAATTAGAGGACAGCTGGATTGGGCCATAATTTCGCATAAGATCACGCCGGGGACGACCGGATTACCGGGGAAATGTCCTTGGAGGAAGAACTCATCGCCTCTCACGAGATAAATAGCATGGGCCACGTCGTTATCATCGATAGTGATAGTATCTACTAAGAGCATAGGTGGACGATGAGGGATCAGACGCATGATATCGTCTCTTGTCATAGTAACATTTTTACGTATTTCCAGCGGTTTATTTTCCTTATTCATGATACGGGTTTATTTAATTACGAGATCACCTGCCTTGAGCATTAAATTGCAGGCGTCCTGCATCATTTCTTCGATTATCTCTTTAGCGGGTTGGATTTTATTTACTAATCCGGCGATTTCGCCTGCCATATAGCAGCCCATAGAATCGCCTTCTTGGGTAGCTTTACGCAGTGCGCCTGTTCCGAATTTTTCGATTTCTTCGGAGGGGACGTTAGCATTATTTTCCATCTGGGAGAATTTTCTACTGAAGACTGTTTTGAGGGAGCGAACGGGGTGTCCGAGTTTTTTACCTGTTACGATAGTATCGATATCATGTGCGGCTACGATTTTATTTTTATAGTTATCATGAATTTTACATTCGGTAGCCGTAAGAAAGCGTGTACCACACTGGACGCCGTCAGCGCCGAGCATAAAAGCGGCGGCCACTCCCCTGCCGTCAGCGATACCGCCGGCAGCGAGAACGGGGATAGAGAGTGCGTCACATACTTGAGGCACGAGGGGCATTGTATTCATCTCGCCGACATGTCCGCCTGATTCAGCGCCTTCGGCGACGACGGCAGTAGCTCCCATCGACTGCATTCTCAAGGCAAAAGCCACAGATGCTGCAACGGGGATAACTTTTATTCCGGCTTCCAGCCATTTGCCAATATATTTTGAAGGCATACCGGCTCCGGTGGTTACCACGGGCACTTTCTCGTCAATGACAAGTTGGGCTATATCGTCGGCAAAGGGGCTCATCAGCATAATATTTACGCCGAAGGGTTTATCTGTCATGGTTCTACATTTTTTTATCTCTGCAGCCACATAATCGACGTTGGCATTCATTGCCGATATTAGTCCCAAGCCGCCGGCTTCGGATACGGCACTGGCGAGGTTCGCCTCGGAGACCCAAGCCATACCACCTTGAAAGATAGGGTATTTTATACCTAATAAATCACAAATTCTACTTTTTATAATCATAACTTTTCAGATTTTAATTATTC
The DNA here is from genome assembly GCA_028701815.1 of Bacteroidales bacterium. Taxonomy (GTDB): domain Bacteria; phylum Bacteroidota; class Bacteroidia; order Bacteroidales; family BM520; genus RGIG7150. Next base: position 10,166 of record JAQVPY010000030.1, read on the forward strand.
CACTTAAAAAGGCAGGCTCCTGTTGTAAATCCGGCGCCGAAAGCGCTGAACACAAGCACGTCACCTTGCTTAATTTTTCCCGAGCGTCTCATTTCGTCGAGTAATATGGGGATACTTGCAGAAGAGGTATTCCCGTATTTCTCAATATTGTGCGGAAACTTAACCTGCGGCTGTTCCAGCTTTTCACGAATAGTCTCGATAATCCTTATATTAGCCTGATGGAGCAAATAATAATTGACATCATCGGCAGAGAGTCCCGCTTCGCGCAATACGGTTTGAATATCTGCCGTAGAAGCGGATACGGCGAGTTTATACACTTCCTTACCGTTCATGACAAGGGGCTGAAAATCTTCATGAAGTCTGTTATATGGCGTCTTCTCCATCTCCAATTTATAATAAAGAGGCTCATAATTACTTGTAGAGTTAAGCTCTAACGAGAGAAGATCATCTCCTTTGGTCACCACTACGGCGGCGGCGCCGTCGCCAAAAAGGACACTCGTATTACGCTCTTTCCAGTTTGTAAAGCGAGAGGGTTCTTCAGCACATACAATTAATATATTATTAATATTTTTTGTTTTCAAAAATGATTCAGCCATATCTAATGCATAAATAAAGCCCGTGCATGCGCCGTTAATATCTATACAGGGGCAATAGGCATCGATTTTTCCTTCAACGATACAGCTCAAAGAAGGAGTAACAAAGCTATTTGCCACATTTGAACAAATTATATAGTCGATATCCTTTGCGGTAAGTCCCGCATCTTTCAAAGCCTCTTCCGAAGCTTGGGCTGCCAGAGTAACCAAATCCTCATCTGACAGTAGACGTCTTTCGTTTATTCCGGTGCGCGTTTTAATCCATTCGTCACTTGTGTCAAGAAACGTCGCCAGCATATTATTTGTAACAGACAACGACGGCAACATTTTTCCCGTACCAATTATTTTCATACACTAAAATTTTTTGCAAAGTAAACACGCAAAAATTTAATAGAAAAAAATTTGGGATATGTCGGTCAAAAAATATGTTAAAGAACGCTTATTGGGGACGAAATCCATCATTTGGGGGTAAATCACCTGATTATCTTCATCTCATTTATCAGGTTTTGGGCGTTTCCTATCTTATCAATCACGAAAAGCAGGTATCTTGCATCCACGCAAATGGTGCGCTGAACCTTCTGCTCAAAGGATATATCGCCACTCATAGCTTCCCAGTTACCATCAAAGGCAAGTCCTATTAGGTTACCTTCGCCATCAATTACGGGGCTACCGGAATTACCTCCGGTGATATCGTTTGTAGTGATAAAGTTTACTACTATGGTGCCGTCTTCATTAGCATATCGACCGTAATCTTTGCTATCATACAACTCTATCATCTTATCGGGCACGTCGAATTCCCAGTTGTCGGGGATATATTTCTCCATAACACCGTCGATGGTAGTATAATATCTGCATTTCACGGCATCTGCCGACTTGTAGCCCTGAACCGAACCGTAAGTAAGTCGCATCGTAAAGTTCGCATCCGGATAGAACGTCTTGACATCTTTCTGCATTTGCATAAGACCGTTCATATATTTACGGGAAGCCTCATTTCCTACCAGGAGTATATTTTGTTGTTCTCCATACAGGGCAGCAAAACTTTCCCTAATGCTCATAACCATGGCAAAGAGAGGGTCTTTACTCAAGCTCTTCGGCTTCTCGAGCCATTTGTTCATTCGTTCCTGCGAAGTAAATATGGATTTATCAAAAGCCTTATTCACGAAAGCTGTAAAGTCGCCGCCAGCCATCAGACCCTGTTCAGTTAACATCTGCGGACGCTGGTTTGTCGGAATATCCTGATAGAAGATATTGAGCAAAGCTATTGTAACATCTTTATCCAATGCGATATTGTAGTTTTTGAAATAGGTCTCCACTCTCGGGAGCAGCCTGTTTACAGCATTTCTTACTGTTTCCTCATCCGATTTGTTTTCTATGGCTTTATTGGCACTTCTAAAATAATCCGCGAGAGTGATAGCCTCGCCTCCACGGATACCGGCTTCGACATGATATGTTATCGCCTTCTGATACTTTGACGACACCTTATAAACATTCTCAAAATCAGATAATACGGAGCCGTATTGGGCAAGGCGCAATGGATCTGCATTAATCCATGAAGCAAATTCATTTTCAAGAGACTGCTTTTTTTCGACTACTTTATTCCGTTTCAACTGCTTCACCTGTCCTATATAATACTTCCAATAATTGCTAACGCTTGCCTGCTTTGAAGCATATTTGATAAACACTTCTGGATCTTCATCCATATAGCTGCGATAGATGTCGAGTTTGGTAGTGCGGCATTTAATCAGCGCCGGGCCCTCCTGTTCTATGATAAGTTTAACGCTTTGTGATGAAGAATAGCGGTCGGTAGAACCCGGATAACCAAGGATCATGGCATAGTCGCCCTCTTTTACTCCTTTCAGGGATATTGGAAGGAAATGTTTTGAAACCATCGGGATATTCTCGGCTGCATATTCCACCGGAGAGCCGTCGGGAGCTGTATAAACTCTGAAAATACAAAAGTCGCCCTTATGACGAGGCCATGTCCAGTTGTCGGTATCGGCGCCATATTTTCCTATTCCCCAAGGGGGACAAGCTACGAGACGGACATCTTTATATACGTCATATTCAAACAGAATATATTGATTACCATTATAAAACGGCACAATTTCAACTCTACGTGCGCCCTCGCGTTCTTCCGTTATATTCTTAATGGCGTTCCTTACAAGAGAGTATCTTTTTTCTGCATCCGTTCCGTCTGTAACATCTGCCAGAACAGCATCGGTAACATCTTCCACATACGCCAGAAAAGAGACTGTCAGACCATCATTTGGCAGTTCTTCCTCATGGCTGTAAGCCCAGAAACCGTCGGTAAGATAATCATGGTCAATGGAAGAATGGGCCTGCACCTGTCCAATGCCACAATGATGATTCGTAAGCAGCAATCCCTGCGGAGAGATAAGTTCTCCCGTGCAGCCACCTCCGAACTGTACGATAGCATCTTTCAAACTCGGATTATTCAAATCAAAGATGTCCTGCATAGAAAGTTTGCACCCTAATGCCTGCATTTCAGCAAGGTTCTTCCCGTTGAGAGAATATGGCAACCACATACCTTCATCTGCCCAAAGAAATGAGAACGAGAAAAAGGCTACGATGAGAATTAATAATTTCTTCATAATATTTTCTTTTTATTTTATATTCGACTAAATCATTGCAAATATCGACATTTTTTTCCAAATAAAAATGATATTTTTGCACCATGAGTAAAATGATAATATACCAACTGCTTGTAAGAACATTTGGTAATGCTAATCCTAATTGCAGACTAAATGGCGACATTTATGAAAACGGGTGCGGCAAGTTTAACGATATTAACGATAATGCATTAAATGCCATTCACGACTTAGGCGCGACAGATCTATGGCTTACAGGTATCCTGCAACATGCGACGACGACAGGTTATACTGCTTTCGGTATCCCAAACGACAGCCCTCTGATTGTCAAAGGTCGCGCGGGCTCGCCTTATGCGGTCAAGAACTATTTTGACGTTGACCCCGATTTAGCGGAAAACGTATCAAACAGGATGTCGGAATTTGAAGAGCTGGTGGCACGCATTCACCGCCACGACATGGACGTTATTATCGATTTCGTCCCGAACCATCTGGCTCGGCAATACTACGAGGAACACTTTGGGACAACCGACCTTAAAACCGTTTTGTTTGAAAAGAACAATAATTTTTATTACATACAGGAGTCGTTTAAGGTCCCTGAGGGGGCATATATCAGGAGCGGCATAGGAGACAAAAGCGGAGCGACGGGCGATTACGTCGAATTTCCGGCGAAGGCTACGGGGAACGATTGTTTTACGGCCACGCCGGGCATAGACGACTGGTATGATACCATAAAATTGAATTACGGCATTGACTTCAGAAATGGGGAGAAGCATTTTTCTCCGCGGCCGCGCACATGGGATAAGATGTATGAAGCGTTGGATTTCTGGGCAGCGAAAGGCGTTGACGGGTTCAGGTGTGATATGAGTGAGATGGTACCGGAAGAGTTTTGGTGTTGGGTTATTAAGAAGTTAAGGGCTAAATATAAGGATATAAGATTTATTGCAGAGATATATAATTGCAGCCTTTACAGGGCGTATCTTGACGCCGGTTTTGACTATTTATATGACAAGGTAGGCATGTATGATGCGATGCGCAGTATAATAGAAAAGAGGAGCGGTGTAGGTGTCATAACTCAGGCATGGCAAAGTACAGAGGGCATCAACGACAAGATGTTACGTTTTTTAGAGAATCACGATGAGCAGCGGATTTGTTCGAGGCATTTCGCAGGGGACAATGCGGAGGCGGCGATTCCGTCGTTTGCAGCAGAGGCGTTGATGCATGGGGGGCCTGTTTTGGTATACAACGGTCAGGAATTTCGAGAGGCCTCAAACGGCGAGATGGGGTTTAGCGGTGATGACGGCAGGAGTACAATTTTCGACTATTGGAGTTTCGACAAGCAGCGGAGGTGGATAAACGGCGGTTTGTTCAATGACACAGAGCTGAGTGATAAAGAAGTCGCGACAAGAAACAAATACAGAGAGATCATAAGAGTGGCGAAGGAAGAAGGAGATGATTCAACCGGTAATTTTTATGATTTGATGTGGGTAAATGAGCGTTTATATTCGCAGCGTTGTTATGCTTTTATCAGGGGTCATTTATTATATATATGCAATTTTGATGGGGCAGACAAGGTTGTCAAGGTAAACATCACGCAGCACATTTTAGATTATTTCGGGCAAAAAGAAAAGCAGGAGCGCACAATTGAGTTGCATGTTCCTGCTTATGGTTGGAAGAGAGAGAAGATTTTTTAGAAATACAGGTCTCTTTCTCCTTTTTTAATTCTTTCCATTCTTCTACGGATTTCGTCTATATCCATGTGGACTTCGGTAGTATTAGCGAGAGATTGGAGTTCTTTTTCAATTACTTTCCATCCTTTCTCCTGGACATCGGGGTTAGCATAATCAACGAGGTATTCGGTAAGGGTTAGGATTGCATTCGGGGTACAATATCTTTTAATAAAACCGGGGACGGAGAACTCCATAAAGTGTTCGCCTGTTCTTTTCAGTCTATAGCAAGCAGTACAGAATGAAGGCACGTAACCGTCGTCGAGGAGTTCACCGATAATGTCGCCGAGAGTACGGTCGTCATTGATCTTAAATTGTTCTCTATTCAGGTTTTGGTCATCAGTCTTAGAGGTATCTTTATCAGAATGGTGGTATCTATAGTCGCCTATTTGGAGGTTAGTACCGCCATCTATTTGAGACACTCCGAACTGGATAGCCTGTCTTCTGAATGTCGGGTTTTCACGTGCGGTAAGTATCATACCGGTATAAGGAACGGCAAGACGGAAGATAGCAATTATCTTCATAAAGGTTTCGTCGTCGACGAAATACTTATCTGAGATATTAATTGAGGAGGCGTCTTTAATTCTCGGGAAGGAGATAGTATGGGGACCTACGTTATAGCAGGCTTCGAGGTGGTTAGTATGGCGTAACATAGCCATCACTTCGAATCGCCAGTCGTACAGACAGAAGAGGATACCGAGTCCGTTCTCATCAAGTCCTGCTTCCTGGGC